>DAINCG010000326.1:0-5608 GCA_036732525.1 Pseudomonadota bacterium
GGTCCGGACGGTCAGGTTGGCGCGGGACTTTGCCGGGTTCAGGAAGGCGCGCGCGGTCGACATGCGCCGCCGCCCCGCGACGGTGCGCTGGACGTAGGACACGCCCTCCTGCCGCTCGCCGTTGTAGTCGGCGTTGCGGGGAATGCCGACTTCGGCGGCGCCCGCGATGAACGCCTCGCAGAGCGGGTGGGTGTAGTTGAGGTCGGTCACGGTCAGATTGCCGTCCCGGCCGCGGAACGTGTCGTCGCCGCCGATCCGGCGCTCGCAGCGCTTGAAGTAGGGCAGCACGTCGGCATAGCCCCAGCCGCGATTGCCGCGCTGCGCCCAGCCGTCGAAGTCCATGCGCTGGCCGCGATTGTAGATATGTCCGTTGATCGAGGAGGAGCCGCCGAGGGTCTTCCCGCGCGGCACGCCGATCGCGCGGCCCGCCGTCCAGTGGCTGCCCTCGGTCTCGTAGAGCCAGTTCACGCTGGGGTCGACCAGCGTCTTGATGAAGCCCGCCGGGATGTGGAGATAGGGGTTCCAGTCAGGCGGCCCCGCCTCCAAGAGGCAGACGGTGTGCTTGCCGTCCGCCGTCAGCCGGTTTGCGAGAATGCAGCCGGCGGAGCCCGCCCCGACGATCACGTAATCGAACTCTTCGGCCATCCCGCGTCTCCCTTTTCTTCTTCTCCCGCCATCTTCGCCGGCCGTGGCGGTCCGCTCAAGCGGTCAAACGCGCGCGATGCGGGCGAGCGGCGGATCGCGCCTGGCCGGCAGGTTGTCGGCGAGGTCGGCCAGCAGGTCAGATCGGAGCCCGCGCCGCGCCGGGTCGTCCCAGAGGTTCTCGTGCTGCAACGGGTCGTTCCAGAGGTCGTAGAGCTCGCCCTCCTCGCCCGAATAGTAATCCGTCCGGTCGTAGCTGGTGCAGAGATAACGGTCGGTGACGAGCGTCTGGAGGACGATGGCGGCCGGGCCCGGCTCGTCGTCCCAGGTGACGATGGCGCGTTCGAAGCCGCCGCCGGGCGCCGTCGGCAGCGGCGGCGCCTCGAAGCCGGGATCGGGGTCCACGCCGGCGATCGCCGCGAAGGTCGGCGCCAGATTGACGTGGCCGACCGGTTCCGGGATTTCGGCAGGCGCGATGCCGGCGGACGGCGCCGGGCGCCAGATCATCGGCGCGCGCATCAGCGCGTCGACATGCCATGCGCCCTTGAACAGCATGCCGAAGTCGCCCTGCATCTCGCCGTGGTCGGTCGTGAAGACGACGTCCGCGTCCCGGTCCCAGCCGCGCGCCGCGACCGACGACAAAACCCGGCCGAGCGCCTCGTCGATCAATTCGTTCTCGACATGGACGACGGCGTTCACCTCCCGCACCTGGTCGGGCGTCAAGCCGGCCGCGACGAAGCTCGGCGGCAGGGAGAAGTTGAAGCGCTGACGGCCTTCGTAGCCTTCCAGCCAGTGCCGGGGCTTTTTCGCAAGCAACGCGGCCGCCTGTTCCGGCCCGCCCGGATAGCCCGGCGGCAGGTCGAGGTCGCGCCAGTCGTGGCGCGCGCGTTCGGCCGCCGGCGGGTCCCAGGGATGGTGCGGGTCGGGGAAGCTCAGCCAGAGGAACCAGTCGGCGTCGTCGGGCAGGCTGTCCAGCCAGGCGATCGCGCGGTCGGCGACCCAATCCGTGTGATAGAGACCGCGCGGGATCGGGTTCAGCCAGACCTGCGGCGCCAGCGTGTCGCCGCCGCCCCGCGCGCTCGGCATCTGGTTCTGGTCGATATATTCGAAGAAGCCGTCGACGGCGTCCGGATGCTCGTCCGCGAGCCATTTGGGATAGTGGTACATGCTGCGGCCGGGCCGGCCGGTGTGGGCGGCAAGCTCCATCCGCTCGAAGCCCCGGTGCGGCCCGGTCGTCCCCAGACGCGCGGCGTAGTTCTCGAAGTAGGACTGGTCCGGCGTCGAGGACGGCTCGAAATGGCCCTTGCCGATCAGCGCGGTCCGATAGCCCGCCTTCTCCTGCAGCAGGCGGGCGGCGTTCGGCCCGTCGAGCGGCAGCGGCACGCCATTCATGATGACGCCGTGCGTCCGGGGATGCTGGCCGGTCAGCATGGTCGCGCGGGAGGGCATGCACTCCGTGTTCGGCACGTAGGCGCGCCGGTAGACGACGCCCTCCGCCGCCAGCCGGCGCAGCACGATTGCGGCGGCCTCGGGGTCGTGCGTCGGCGTGGCCGCGATGCGGCCGCCATTGCAGGCGATCGAATCGTAGCGCTGCTGGTCGGTCGTTACGAACAAGATCTTGCGGCCCATCGCCTGCCTCCCCGAATTGCACGGGCAGGCTATCGCGCGGCGGCTGTTGCGCAAGCGGGGCGGCCTTGCGTCTACTGGCCGGCGCACCGCCCCCATAGGACTTTCCCCATGCGCCGCATACTGGAGGGCGTCCGCGTCCTCGACCTCAGCCAGTTCTTTTCGGGACCGCAGGCGACCCTGTTCCTCGCCGGGCTCGGCGCGGAGGTGATCCGCATCGATTCGCCGGCGATGGCCGCCAGCGCGCCGAACGCCCCGCCCTATGCGGGTCCCAAGGGCGTGACGCTCGACCGGGCGACGCCCGACGACATCTGCGTCAACTATCTGAAGCGGACGCGGGCCAAGAAGGCGATGTGCATCGACCTGAAGCGGCCGGAAGGCGTGGCGCTCTTCCATCGGCTGGCCGAGGCGTCCGACGTCGTGCTGGAGAACTTCAGCGTCGGCGTCGCCAACCGGCTGGGCGTCGGCTACGACGCGCTGAAGGCGCGCAATCCGCGCCTGATCTACTGCGCGCTGACCGGCTATGGCTCGACCGGCCCCGATCGCCACATCAAAGCCTACGATTTCGCGGTCCAGGCGGCGGCCGGGCTGATGAGCATCACCGGCATTCCGGGCCAGGCGCCGGTCAAGGCGGGAGCGGCGCTCTCCGACGCCATCGCCGGCACGTTCGCCATGTCCGGCGTCATGGCCGCCCTCTACGACCGGGAGCGGACGGGCAAGGGTCAGTTCATCGACGTCTCGATGGTCGACTGTCTGTTTTCGCTCATCTTCGACGATCCGATCGACTGGTACGAGGAGATGGGCCTGCCGATGCGCCAGGGCAGCCGCATCATGCGTTTCTCGCCGATCAACGCCTATGAGACGACGGACGGCTGGATCGTCGCCGGCGCCGCCTCGCCCGACCAGTGGCGCGGCCTCCTCGCCGCGATGGGACGGGCCGAAGGAACTCGCGAGTTGGCCCCACCTCCAAGAGCGCGGCATGTACCAGACGCTGGAGCATCCGACGCTCGGCCCGCTCGACGGCGTCGGCGCGGCAGGGTTTCCATTGAAGTTCAGCGCCGCCGCAACCGGCTACGACGCGCCCGCCGCCCTGCCCCGGGCCCACACGCGCGCGGTGCTGCGAGACGTGCTCGGCATGGACGACGCGGCGGTCGACCGTCTCGAGGCCGAAGGGATCGTCTAGCAGCCGCCGCCTGCCGCTTACATTGACATCGGCGCCTAAATGACAGGCAATGTTCCCATAAACAGAAATGGGAGGACGCAAGACATGCATGGCACGATCAACTGGCGCCGGCGCGCGCTGATCGGGGCGGCTTGCGCCGCGGCTCTTGGCTTCGGCGCGGCGCAGGCGGCCGAAGAGTTTCCCTCGAAGCCCATCGAAGTGGTCATCCACGCAAAGTATGGCGGCGGCACGGACACGACGGCGCGCATGATGATGATCCGCTCCCGGCGCGAACTCGACGGCGACATGACCGTCGTCTCCAAGCGCGGCGGCGGCGGCGCCAAGGCCCAGGCCTACGCCGACTCGCAGCCGCGCGACGGCTACACCTTATTGGCCCTGACCCAGACGCACCTCTACACCATCGCGCGCGGGCAATCGCCGCTCATGAAGATCGACGACATTGTCGGCATCGCCCGCGCCATGGACGACCCGACCTTCATCACCGTCCGCAAGGACAGCCCGATGAAGACCATCGACGACCTGATCGCGGCCTCGAAGGAAGCGCCGCTCAACTGGGGCGTTTCGGAGATCGGCTCGACGGAACACATCGGCCTCGCCCGCTTCGCCAAGGCGGCCGGCATCAAATATAAGGCCGTACCGTTCGGGTCGGGCGCACAGATGGTGCAGGCGCTGCTCGCCGGCACGATCGACGCGACGCTGCCGAACGTCAGCGAGGCGGTCAGTCAGATCGACGACGGCGGCCTCCGTCCGCTCGTCGTGCTCGCCGACAAGCGCCTCAAGGGCTATCCGGACATTCCGACGGCGAAGGAGCACGGCATCAATATCCGCGTCACCACCACGCGCGGCTACGCGGTGTTGAAGGGCACGCCGCAGCCGGTCGTCGACAAGCTTTCCGCCGCCCTCGTTTCGGCGATGAAGCATGACACCTTCGCCAACTATCTCGCCGGCTCAGGCCTGAACGCGGAGGATTCCGTCGCGGGCTCCGAGGAGTGGACCCAGAACATCCGCGAGGAATACGAAGCCGCGGTCGAGGCGCTGAACGAACTCGGCTTCAAGAAGGACTGACGCGTGACGGACGCCGGGGCCGGCGCGCACGCGCGCGGCTGGCGACGCTGGGCGCACCCGACCGACCTCGTGGTCGGGGGCGTCCTCGTCGCCGGCGCCGTCTGGCTGTGGACGGTCGCCGACGGGTTCGAGGAGGTCCCCGACCTCTTCGCGCAGAACCTGCCGCCGGAGCTTTTTCCAAAGCTGCTGCTCGCCTGCATCATCGGCCTCGCGCTCGTCCTGCCGTTCGAGCACCTCTTCCTGAAAGGCGGCCGCGACCGGCTGGACGCCGCCCGGAAGGCGCCGGTGCGTCCGCGGACATACTATGTCGGCCTGACGCTGGCTGTGCTGCTGGCGGCGATGCCCTATCTCGGCGCGATCCTGTCGCTGTTCGCGATCTCCGCCGTCATGCCGCTGCTTTGGGGCGAGCGCAACCTGAAGCGGCTGATCCCCTTCGCCGTGCTGTTCCCCTCGGCCGTCGTGCTGCTGTTCGGCGTGTTGCTTGAGGTGCATCTGGACCCGGGCGCCATCGGCGTCGGGCTCTACTAGGAAGGCCGCCCGATGGAAGCCGTTCTCGCCGGCGCCGCCCTGATCCTGGAGCCGTACAATCTGCTCCTCATCTTCGGCGGGGTGCTGATCGGCGTGCTCGTCGGCGCGCTGCCGGGCCTTTCCTCGCCGATGGCGATCGCGCTGCTGATGCCGTTCTCGATCACGCTGCCGCCGATCCCGGCGATCGCGATGATGGCCGCGCTCTACTGCGCGGGCACGTTCGGCGGCTCGATCACCGCGATCCTGATCAACACGCCAGGCGCGCCGCCGGCGGCGGCGACCGCGCTCGACGGCTATCCGATGGCGAAACGCGGCGAGGCAGGCCGCGCGCTCGGCATCGCCGCCTTCTCCAGCGTCGTCGGCGGCGTGTTGAGCCTGGTCATCTTCCTGCTCGCGACGCCGCTGTTGACCAAGATCGCGGCGAGTTTCGGGCCGCAAGAGTACTTTGCGCTGACGCTGTTCGCGCTTTCCATGCTGGCCTCGATCAGCGGACGGTCGAGCATGCGGAACCTGATCGCGGGCGCCGTCGGCGTTTTGATCAGCACCATCGGCATCCACCTCGTG
>DAINCG010000327.1:0-4748 GCA_036732525.1 Pseudomonadota bacterium
GGCCGGCGGTGCTGCTCGGCGCGGATATCCCGGGCGTCACGCCGGCGGCGCTGCGTCGCGCGCTGGTCGCCTGCCGGCGGGCGGATCTCGTTTTCGGGCCGGCGACGGACGGCGGGTTCTGGCTTGTCGGGGCGAAACGACCCTTGCCGCCTGGGTTCTTTTCCGGCGTGCCATGGTCGGTTCCGACGACGCTCGAAGCCGCTGTCGCGGCCGCGCCCTGCGGCTGGCGCGTCGCCTTCGTCGACCGCTTGAGCGACGTCGACAGCGCAGCCGATCTTTCGCCAAAATGCGTTTAATTCCGTATTAACCAATCTGGCTGTCTGATTGCTCCATGACGCATTGCGCGGAGGAGCTTCAGACATGGGACAGGTAGTCGCCATCAAGGCCAGATCCGCAATCCTGAGCGCCATCATGCTCCTGATTGCGGGCGCGATTGGAGTTTCGATCCTCGCCTATCGAGCGGCGCAGGTCGAGCCGCCGGATCCAATTCCGCCGGTCGCCGAAGTCGCGACCGAGCGGGCGAATGCGGCCGCGGCCGCCTTGAACGATCATCTGCTCGGCATCGGCGCGCTCCTGCAATCGCTGGAGAAGCGGGGCGCCGTGCGGGCCGGCGGCGGCGACGCAATGGAAGCCGCTTCGAAGGCTTTCCCGCGCGTTCGCGGGCTTGAGCAGCTGGCGGCCTATGGCCCGGACGGCCGGACCCGCTGGGTCATGCGGCCGGCGAAGCTCGGCCGGATCGTGCTGCCGAAGGAAAAAGCTTTCGTGACGGACCACCTGGCGCGAGGCAATCAGCGCCTGCGCCTCGCGGCGCCGTTCCGGCCTTATGCCAAGGGCGACTGGTGGACGCCGATCACGCTCTACTCGCCGGGCAAGACCACGGCGCGCACCGCGGTGATCGTGGCGTTCGTCCGGTCCGACACCCTGGCGCCGATGCTGAAGGAAGCGGGCGACGTCGCCGCGCTCTTCACCGACAACGGCGTGCTGGCGCGGGCCGAACCGCCGGAGAACGCGCCTGTCGGCGCCTCGTTCTTGGACGCGCCCGGCTTCCGCATGATCGAAGCCCAGCCGAAAGGCGCCGGGTCCTATGTCGGGCGCCCGGAGACGGGCCCGGCGTCGGCCAATGTGGTCGGCTTCAGCAAGCTCGACTGCTGCGGCGCGATCGTGACCGCCGTCGCGCCCGCGCCGTTGCCGACGCTGCCGGACATCGCGCCGACGGGGCAGTGGTTCGCGCTCGCCGCGGCCGGTCTGATGATCCTGCTGGCGATCGGCATCATCGGCCGACGCTTCGTGCAGGGCCCGGCCGATCCCTGGCGGGACTTCGGGCAGGACCGGCCTCAGTCCGTCGCGTAGCCCTTGAAGGGCGTCTCGATCCGATTGAGTTCCTGAATCAGATCCGGCGGCAGATCGGCTGGCATCGCGGAGTTCGCGCTCGCGTAGATGCTGTCCGAGACGCCGCCGAACCGCTTTTCGATCAGGCCGGCGATCTCGTCATGCCGGCCGGCGACGCAGAACAGGTCCAGCACGTCGTCCGATACGACGTCCGCCAGCTTGTCCCATTGACCGTCCTTGGTCATCCGGTTGAGCTTCAGGCCAAGGTCCTTCAGGTCGTGCGCCTCCAGCACCGGGTAATAGGCCGGCGTCGAGCCGTAGAATCCAACCCGGTAGCGCACCCATTCCCGAAGCTTGTGGACGGCCTCGTCGTCCTTGCCGGTCGCGACGAAGCCGCCGCCGGTGACTTCGAACGTCTCCCGCTTGCGGCCGCCGCGGTCCATGCCGACGGCGATCTGGGGAAGGACGGTCTCCTCCAAGTATTTCGGCGTGCAGAAGGGGTGCAGGCGAACGCCGTCCGCCGTCTCGCCGGCGACACGGAGCATGGCGGGGCCGACGGCCGCCAGCGTCGCACGGGGCAGGGGCAGACCCAGGCTTTCCGGAATGAAATAAGGCGGCATCAGCGTGAAGCGGTAGTGGTCGCCTTCGAACTTCAGCGGCTCGCCGAAGCGCCAGCAGCGCCAGATCGCCTTCAGCGCCAGCAGGTATTCGCGCATGCGGGGCGCGGGCGGCGTCCAGGGCACGGAAAACCGGCGCTCGTTGTGCGCCTTGACCTGGGTGCCCAGCCCCAGCACGAACCGGCCGCGGCTTGCCTCGTTCAAGTCCCAGGACGCGTTCGCCACCGCCATCGGCGACCGCGCGAAGGAAATCGCGATTGCGGTGGCGAGTTCGACGCGCTCCGTCTCGACCGCCGCGACCGCCAGGGGCAGGAACGGGTCGTGCTTGTTCTCCATGGTCGCGATGATGTTGTAGCCGTCGGCCTCGACGCTCTTGGCGGCGGCCTTGACCTTGCGCAGGTCGTCCTGCGGCACTGTGGTGGCGATGCGCATCTTGCAGGCGTTCTCTCGTCTCGGGCGGTCACTGGCTTATACTAGAGCCTATGACGAACCGAACGCGAGGGGACGGCGGACGATGACCGACGGCGAATGGCGAAAGGCGCTGCCGGACGTCTGGCTCGGGCCGGACGGCGAGAAAGTGTCCTGCGTCGAAAAGCTGAAAGTCCTGGAAGAGAACCTCGCCGAAATCGCGGAACTCGCCCAGGATGCGCTCGAAGACGCGATCCTGATGGGGGTCGATGAGGCGCAGGCGCGGGCGACGCTGGAAGGCGTCATGTCCAGCCTGACGAACCCGTACAAGAAGTAGGCGGGGCTTCGGTCGAGCCGGCTCAGGCTGCCAGCTTCTCCTGGCCTTCGGTCAGGATCGCCCGGATCTCTTCGGCCGTTTTGGCCTCGCGCAGGCGGGCGCGCACCGGCGCGCCACGCAGCACGCGGGACGCCTTTGAGATCGCCTTCAGGCAGACCGCGCCCGCTTCCTCGGGCGCCAGGAGCAGCAGGATCAGGTCGACGGGCTCGCCGTCGGGGCTCTCATATTCGATCGGGGTTTCCAGGCGGGCAAAGCCGATGACGATGCGGTCGAGGCCGCTCATGCGGCCGTGCGGCATCGCGACGCCGCCGCCGACGCCGGTCGCGCCGAGCTGCTCGCGCTCGAACAGATGCTGCATGACGACGCCGGCGTTCAGCCCGAAATCAGCCGCGACCTGGTCCGCGAGCGACTGCAGCGCACGGCGCTTGCCGCTGGCCTGGAGATCGCAAACGATTGTCGCATTCTCAAAAAGCGCTTCCATGGACGAACCGATCCTCGTCGCTATGAATGGTGATGGCCTGCTCGGGCCTCCGATTGCGCTACGCTTCCTCAGCCGGATCGATCCATCCGACATTTCCATCGTCGCGGCGGTACACGGCGTTCAGTCGACCCGTGCCCGCATGGCGGAAAAATAGTGCAGCCCGCCCGGAAAGGTCCATACGCATAACGGCTCCCGACACGTTCAGGGTGGGGATAGCCATGGTGGTTTCCGCGACGATGACCGGTTCGCCCTGGCCATCGTGGGCGGCTTCGGGGCTGTCCGGGTCGTCTTCCAGAACGTAGTCGATCGCGGGCGCGCCGGCTGTCGGCGTCGCCTGGTGATGCTGCGAGACGAGCTTCCGCTTGTAACGCCGGAGTTGCTTCGCAAGTTTCTCCAACGCGATGTCGAACGCCGCATGTGCGTCGTCGGCGGTGCCGGAGCTTTCGACGTTCGTGCCGCGGGCGATGTGCGCGCGCAGGGCCGCCGTGAAACGCTTCTGCTGGCGGGTCAGGGTCGCGGCGCCGTCGATCGCATTCTCGAAATACCGTTCGACCGCCTCTTCGAATTCCGCTTCGATACGTGACGTCAGGGCGTCGCCGACGTCCATGTTTCTGCCGAGAACCGTAATTTCCATCAGACTCGCCGGTTACCGAAATGCTGCGGGGTTATTTGCGCTGGGCGTATTGCTGTCAAGCCGCCCATGGCCGACCCCTCCTAGGACGCCAGCGCCAGCTTTTGGCGCCGACGCTGCACCGATGACGGTATCCTCAGCGCCTCCCTGTATTTCGCGACCGTGCGGCGGGCGATATCCACGCCTTCCGCCTTCAGCAATTCGACGATGCGGTCATCGGACAGCACGGCGTCCGGCCGCTCGGCGTCGATCAGGGATTTCACCCGATGCCGGACCGCTTCCGCCGATTGGGCATCGCCGTCGCCGGAACCCGAGATGGCGACGGTGAAGAAGGATTTCAACTCGACGACGCCGCGCGGCGTCGCGATGTACTTGCCGTTCACGACGCGGCTGATCGTGCTTTCGTGCATTTCGATCGCCTCGGCCACGTCCTTCAGCGTCATGGGCCTGAGCCCGACGATGCCTTCCCGGAAGAAGCCTTCCTGCCGGCGGACGATCTCGGTCGACGTCTTCAGGATCGTGTTCGCGCGCTGCTGCAAAGCCTTCACGAGCCAGTTCGCGGCGGCCAGGTTCTCCGTCAGGAACTCCCGGTCGGACTTGCACCGGGCCTTGGTGCGCATGGTCTCGCAATAGCCGGAGTCGACCAGCACGCGGGGCATGGTTTCCGGGTTCAGTTCCAAGGCCCAGCCGCCGTCCTGGGCGCGGCGCATGATCACGTCGGGCGCCACGACCTCGACCGGCGGGGCTTCGAAGGAAGAGCCGGGCTTCGGGTCGAGCAGCCGGAGCTCCTCGATCATGTCGCGCAGGTCTTCGCCGTCGACGCCGCAGATCACGCGCAGCTTCTGGAAATCCCGCGCCGCAAGCAGCTCTAGGTTTCCGACCAGCGCCGCCATGGCGGGATCGAAGCGATCGTGGGCGCGGAGCTGGAGGTCAAAGCATTCCGCC
>DAINCG010000327.1:4762-5589 GCA_036732525.1 Pseudomonadota bacterium
GCGCGCCGACGCCCACGGGATCAAATGTCTGAATCAGGCGGAGCGTGCGTTCGATGTCGGCGCGGTCGGCCCCGACTTCCTCAGCCATTTCGTCAAGGTCGGCCCGCAGATAACCGTCGGCCTCGATGGCGTCGATCAGCCGGGCGGCGATCATCCGTTCGGCCGGGGTATGACGTTCCAGCGTGAACTGGCGCTCCAGATGATCCGAGAGGCGCGGACGCTCGGTCAGCGCCTCTTCCCAGCCGAACGCGCCGTCCTCGCCGCCGCCGTCGCCCCAGGCGGCCGCGCCCCCCATGCCGGCGCCGTCGCCGTCGCTTTCCCAGACGTTCTCGAAGTTTGCGTCGGCGTCGTCCGCACGTTCGCCGATGGCGCCGTCGTCGGCCATGGCGTCCGCCATGTCCTGGGTCCGTTCTGGCGCCACAACCTCAGGCGCCTCGCCGCCGGCGTCGCCTTCGGGCGCCGCGGCTTCCAGCAGCGGATTCCGCTCAAGCTCCTGATCGACATAGGACATGAGGTCAAGGCTCGTCAGCTGCAGCAGCTTGATGGCCTGCTGCAGTTGCGGCGTCATCACCAGACTTTGGGTCTGGCGGAATTCTAGCCTTGGACCAATGGCCATTCTGCTCGGACTCGCCGATACCGTCTGCCGGGTTTACGAATGAGTAGCTTTACAGGCGGAACGTTTCCCCTAGGTAAACGCGCCTAACGTCAGCGTTTTCAATGACTTGCGCTGGCGTTCCCTGCATCATCACAGCGCCATCATGCAAAATGTATGCCCGATCCACAAGGTCGAGGGTGTCGCGGACATTGTGATCCGTGATCAGGACGCC
>DAINCG010000328.1:0-5585 GCA_036732525.1 Pseudomonadota bacterium
CGGCCTGTCCGACGAACAGCAGGCCGCCGGCGATCAGCGCCGCCCCGCCGGCGAAGCCGAGCCCCAGCGCGCCCCAGCGTGCGATGCCGCCCGCCATCGCCTAGTCCCGGTAGTAGCGGCGCGCGGCGCCGTAGTAGTAGCCGGAATCGCCGTAGCCGTACTGCGAATGCCGGCGCACGTTGACGGCCTCCAGGACGACGCCCGCGATGCGCGCCCCGGCGTCCCGGAGTTGCCGGAACGCTGTCTGCACCACCTCCTGCCGGGTCGACGCCCAACGGACGATGAAGACGACCGAGTCGACATGGCGGGCGAGCGCCCGGCTGTCGGACACGACCAGAACCGGCGCGGAATCGAGGATGACCAGATCGTAGGCGGCTTCCGCGCGCCGCAGCAGCTGCCGCATCTGTTCGGATCCAAGCAGGTCCGGCGGGCTCGCGATCTCGTCGCCCCCGGCGGCGAGCACGAACATGCCCGACGCCTGGTCGACCTGCACCAGGTCCTCATAGTCGGCCGAGGTCGACAGCGCCTCGATCAGCCCGGCCCGTCGGGGCAGGTCGAGCGCCTTCGCGACGCGCGGTCGGCGCAGGTCCGCGTCGATCAGAAGGACGCGGCGGCCGCTCTTCGCGAGCATACGGCCAAGCGCCATCGAGAGCGTCGACTTGCCTTCCTTCGGCACGGAGGAGGTGATCATTACCGACTTCGGCGTCCGATCGACGTTCGAGAGCCGGATGCCGGTGTCGATCGAGCGGAGCGATTCCGCGAAAGACGACGTCGGTCTGTCGAGCACGTAGCGCTCCGGCGCGGCGCCCAGCCGGCGCCGGCGCGGAATGAGCGGCGTCAGCGCCAGGACCGGCATGCCGGTCTCGCGCTCGACTTCCTCGCCCGACCGGTAGCCGCGGTCCATCTGTTCCAGCAAGAGCGCTACGGCGATGCCCGCGAAGAGCGAGAGCGCGGCCGCGATCGGCAAAATGACGCCGGGCTTCGGGTAGGCAGGGGCTGTCGGCACGTCGGCGCGGGCCAGCACGCGGGCGTCGGGGCGCTGGATGTCGGTCTGGGTCTCGGTTTCGCTGGCGCGGGTCAGGAACTGCTCGAAGAGCGCGCGGGCGGCGTCAGCCTCGCGCTCCAGCGCGCGGACCTGGACTTCCGCCGCCCCCTGGCTCGCCGCGGTCTGCTCCAGCGCGCGAACGTTCGTCGCGAGGGTCGCTTCGCGCGCCCGCGCGACGGCGACTTCGTTTTCCAGCGACGCGACGATCTTCGCGACCTCGGCCCGGATGCGGCCCTGGATGTCCCGCAGTTCCGCGCGTGCGGCGATCATGCGCGGATGACGCTCGCCGTACTCTTCGTTGAGTTCGGCGATCTTCCGTTCGGCCTCCGTCTCGCGCCCGCGCAGTTCGACGATGAGCGGGGAATCGAGGACTTCCGTAGCGGATTCCGGCCCGCCGACGCCGCCAGCGGCGAGCTGGCGCACCTGACGGAGCCGCGCCTCGGCCTCGGCGCGCTGCGTCTGGAACAGAATCAGCTGCGTGTTGAGGCCGGAGAGCTGCTGGGCGGCGACCGTGCCGGCGGAGGTGCCGATCAGGCCCGCGTCGATCCGGTATTCCTCGATCGCGCGTTCCGCCTCCTGCACCCGGTCGCGCAGTTCGGCGACGCGGGCGTTCAGGTACTGCTGCGCCTGCTGCGTCGCCTCGTACTTCGCATCGAGCTGATCGACCAAGTAGGCGTCCGCGAGCGCATTCACCATCTGGGCCGAGATCGCCGGGTCGGCGGACGTGAAGCGGATATCGATGGCGCGGCTGCGGCCCGACCGGGAAACCGTCAGGTTCTCCAGGATCGCGTCGGTGACCTCGCTGTGCTCGCCGCTGAGCTCGGCCTCCGGCGGTCGCGGGGGCGGCGCGGGGCGGCCGAACATTTCGGCGAGCGCGGTCAGCGAGAACATGCCGCCCAAACCGCCGCCGTCCCGCAGGCGCTCGTTGAACTCCGGTCGGGCGGCGAGGTTGAGCTTCCGCGCCACCTCCGATACCAGGAGCGGCGAGCGGATCACCAGGATCTCGCTGTTGACGGTGTCGTCGTCCGCCGGAAGGCCCGAAAGCACTTCGTCGAAGTCGACGACGTTCGCCTTTCGGGGATCCAGCATCACGGTCGACGTCGCGGCGTATTTTGGGGTCGCCTGCAGCACGGCGACGAGGCCGAGCAGCGTGCCGAGAATCGTGATCGCGAAGATCGTCCAGCGCCGACGTTTCAGCGCACGCCACGTCTCCATCACCCCGAGGCCCGGGCCGCCGTCGCGCCGGTAGGTCGGCGTGCGATAGCCGGGGCCGTCTTCGGCGTTCCGCCGGACAGCGCCGTCTTCGGTCAGATGGATGCTTTCCGGAGCCATGGCCTAGAAAAACCGCTCCGGGACTTCGATGATGTCGCCGGGGCGTACGGGATCGGTCTGCGATGCGGTGCGCTTTTCGCGCCTCGGATCCGTCGCACGCTGAATCAGCACCTCGTTTTCCTTGGCGCGATAGGTATATCCGCCGGCGAGCGCCACCGCCTGCACGACCGTCATGCCCGCGACATAAGGGTAGCTTCCCGGCTCCTTCACCTCGCCGATGATGTAGAACGGCCGATAGGTCAGGACCTGCACGCTGACGTTCGGGTTCTTCAGGTAGTCGGGCTGCAACGCCCCCGCGATCGCCGCCTCCACCTGCCGGGCGGTGTAGCCCAGAACGTAGACCTGCCCGATCAGCGGCAATGTGATCCGTCCCGCCCCGTCGACATCGAACTCGCCTGAAAGGTCGGCATGCCGGAACACGGTGACGGCGACCCGGTCGCCGGCGCCCAGCGTGTATTCTGAGGTCGCGACGGCGTCGGGGGACGGCGTCTGCAGCGGCTGGGCGAAGGCGTGGGCGCCCGCCGCCGTCGCGCAGACGGCCGCTATCGCCAGAAGTCGCCGCAGAAGCCGCATACTGTCCCTTGTCGTTCCGGGGGCGTCGAGATTGCCTGCCCTGTTCAGGGCTGGGCCGTCAACCTTAGCATGACGCGGTTGGAGGTGTTGTCGATTCCTTGCCGGGCGCCGCTGGAACGGTAGGTCTCGTGCTCGAAGGCGCCGACGAGGGAGAGATTGCGGTTCATCAGATACTCGGCGCCGAAGCGGAAGAGCAGGCCATAGTCGTCCCGGTCGATCCCTTCGAACTCGAAGACGCGGCCGCCGATGCTGGCGTTGAGCAGCAGATTTCGCAGCAGTTCGTGGTCGACGCCGACCTCCGCCCGCGTCGCGACGCCGCCCGGACTGCCGGCCAGCGTGCTTTCGAAGACGCCGCGATCGGCCGCCCCGTAGATCGTCGTCAGCGTCGTCACGTTCGAGGTGAAACGGCCGCCGAGGATCAAGGCCTCGACCTCGTCCCGATTCAGGCGGTTCGGGCCGTCGTCCTGGTAGTACTGGCCACGAAATCCGACATAGACCTCGCCCGCCGTGACGCCGTCGCCGCTGAACGCCGCGCCGACGCGGACGTCCGCGCCTGCGGAGTCGCGGTCGAAACCGCCATCGTCGACCTTGTCGTCGTAGTCGCTGCCGATGCCTTCGACCCGAAGGTAGACCTCCGTTCCCCGAACCGGTTCGTAGCCGCCGCGGAGCGCGGCGCGCCCGACCGTGCGGTCGCGGTCGTCGTGGTTGATCACGACGCCGGTTCCGGTCTGCCGGGCGTCTTCGTAGTTGAACCGGTCGGCCCCGGCTTCTGCGCGGAGATTGAAGAGGCCGAGCCGGACGTCGCCGCGGACGTCGGCGGCCGCGAGGTCGTAGCGGACCGGCTTCTCCGGCCGGCCGGAATCGGGACTGACCCGGCTTTCATGGTCGCGGGCATAGCTGGCGCGGCCGGTCAGGCTCGCATCGCGGATCAGGTCGAGCCGGCCGGAAGCGCCGACCTTGAACGTCTCGCGGTTCTCGCTGGTCTCGTCGGCGTATTGACGGGCGCTCGCCTCGGCTTCGAGGGCGAGCGCATGCACCGGCCAGTCGGACTCCAGCCGGAAGCGCGGCCGGATCAGCGCCGAAAAGTCGCCCCGTTCGTTCGACGCGGACCGGAAGACGTTGTCCTCGTAATGCGCCTCGACATCGAGGCTCGGGTAGAAGCGGAACGTGCCGACGCGCACGCCGAGCGGGTCGAGTTCGGGCCGGGGCCGGTTCCGCACGCTCTGGCCTTCGGGATTGGCGCGCGGCCAGGCGAACGGGTCGGCCGGCTGCGCGGCCGCGTCATCGATCGAGACGCCAGCCAGCAGCAATGCAGCCAGCGCCGTCAGGATGGGAAAGCCTTTCGTCACGCCCATGCCTCAGCCGCCGCCCGCGGCGGCCGGGACGGACGCCGTCGCGCGCGTAACGCGCCACTCGGGCCGTTCGACGCCGGCGAGCCGCGCCAATTGCCCGAGCGCCGGTTCGCCGAGACCGGCCGCGGCCGCCCAGGCGTGGAGGTCCTGGCTCCGCGCGCCGCGCAGCACGGCGTAGACGGCGGCCTGCATGACCGGGCGCGGCTCCGTAACGCCGGCCCGAACCAGGGCGTAGAGCGCGGCCGGGCCTTCGATCGCCGGCCGTGCGGAGGTCGCGAGAATCCAGGCGAAAGCCGCGCGTCGGTTCTCCGCCGTCGGCAGTCGGGCCATGATGTCGACCAGGCCGGCCGTCGGGTCTGCGGCGGCGCGGGCCTGATCCAGAAATGCCGTCTGGTTCGCGAGGTTCAGATCGCCGCCCTCCGCGCCCGGCGCCAAGTCGACCACGGCCCCGTTGACGACGAAGGCCGCCGCCGGCGTCGCCGCGCAACAGGCGAGGAGGACCGCTGCGGCGGCGCCGTGGAACGGCGTCCTTCGATGTCTTGGCGGCGGCGGCATGGCGCGCATCCTGCGGCGTGCGGACGGATAGCGCGGCATAGCCGATAGGCTGGCCGGCGACAATAGATTGAATTCGATATTTCCCCGTTCATGCTGCTTTAAACGATTGTATTTTATGAAATGTCGTCGCAAATAGCTTCGGAGCGACCGCCACATGCAGATCGGCCTTTCCAGCGCAGCCACGCTCGCGCGGAACGAGACCATCGCCCGGTCGGAGTACGAGGCCGAGGAAGCCCTGCCGTTCGAAAAGGGCGGGGATGCTGACGTCATCTCGGCCTCCGCCAAGATGATCGGCGACATCAAGACATCCGCGGACGGTCAGGTCGGCGTCGTCGTCGCCGCGTCGGTCGTGGGCTATGTCCCGCCTGCCGGTCTGATGGTCCAGGTCGAATTGAAGAAGACCGAAGACACGTCCCCCATGGCGGAGGAAGAGGCGCGCCGCGAGAAAGAGGCCGTCGGCCTTCGCCAGGAACCGGGCGTCGCCCCCGCCGTCCGTGACCCGGACGACCTGTCCAAGCGTGAGCAGGCGGACGTGCGGAAGCTTCAGGCCCGCGACGCCGCGGTCCGCCAGGAAGAGCAGGCGCATGCGGCGGCGGCCGGTCCTCTCGCCGGGCCGATCCGCTTGGACTATGCCACCGGGCCGGACGGCCGCCGCTACGTCATCGACGGCGAAGTGCCGATCCGGAGTTCCGGGCCGACGTCGGACGCGTGCACGACTGCGCGCGACG
>DAINCG010000329.1:0-3148 GCA_036732525.1 Pseudomonadota bacterium
CGTCGACCGCTATATCGCGCGCGTCATCCTCGCCCATGCCCGCGACCGGCGGCCGGCGGAGCTTTCGGGCGGCATGCGCCAGCGCGTCTCCGTCGCCCGCGCGCTGGCGATGAACCCGGAAGTGCTGCTGCTCGATGAGCCTTTGTCCGCGCTCGACGCGCTGACGCGCGCCAACCTGCAGGACGAGATCGTCCGCATCTGGGACGCGGAGCGGAAAACCGTCGTCCTGATCACCAACGACGTCGACGAGGCGATCCTGCTCGCCGACCGCATCGTGGCGCTCAACCCCGACGGCACGCTCGGCGAGGTTTTCGACGTCGGCCTCGACCGGCCGCGCAGCCGGACCGCCATGAACCACGACCCGGCGTTCAAGTCGCTGCGCGCCCGCGTCACCCAATACCTGATGGACGTCGGCATCGAGGCGAAGGTCGAGGAGAGCCGCACCCTGCCGAACGTCGTGCCGATCCACGGGACGCCAAAGGCCTATGCCGAAGCCGCCCAGTCGGCCTCGACCGAGCGCTATCTTCAGTTCTCCCAGCTGCACAAGGTCTATCCGACGCCGACCGGTCCGCTGACCGTCGTCGAGGATTTCGAACTGACCTTGAAGAAGGGCGAGTTCGTCTCCCTGATCGGGCATTCGGGCTGCGGCAAGTCGACCGTGCTGACCATGACGGCGGGCCTGAACGACATCTCGTCGGGCGCGATCGTGCTCGACGGGACGCACGTGACGGGGGCCGACCCGGAGCGGGCGGTCGTCTTCCAGGCGCCGTCGCTCTTCCCATGGCTGACGGCGAAGGAGAACGTCGCGGTTGGGGTCGACCGGGTCTATCCGCGCGCGACGCCGGCCGAACGACAGGACGTCGTCGAATACTACCTGGAGCGGGTCGGGCTCGCCGATGCGATGGAGCGGACTGCGGCCGATCTCTCGAACGGCATGAAGCAGCGGGTCGGCATCGCGCGGGCCTTCGCGCTTTCACCGAAGCTGCTGCTGCTCGACGAGCCGTTCGGCATGCTCGACAGCCTGACGCGCTGGGAGCTGCAGGAAGTGCTGATGGAGGTGTGGTCGCGCACCAAGGTCACCGCCGTCTGCGTCACCCACGACGTCGACGAGGCGATCCTTTTGGCCGACCGGGTCGTCATGATGACCAACGGTCCGCGCGCCACCATCGGCCGCGTCATGCAGGTCGACCTGCCCCGGCCGCGCACCCGGGCGGCGCTGCTGGAGCACCCGGACTACTATCTCTATCGCGAACAGCTCCTCTCCTTCCTGGAGGAATACGAGGACGGCGCGCGGCCGAACGAAGCACAGAAGGCCGCCGAGACCGAGGAGGAGGCGGCGTGAACGTCGCCCTCGACCCGGCGCCGGCGACCCGGTCGGCGCGCAAGACCTTCATCCGCGCGACGGAGGTCTGGCTGCCCGACGGCCAGGACACGCTCCGCCTTGGCAGCGGCGTCTACGGCGAGTTGCAGGCCTTCGCCGAGGTCAGCGGCGAGGAGACGTTCCGCTATGCCGAAGGCCTGCCGGGCCGCGCCTGGTCCGAACGCCGGCCGATCGTCCTGAAGGGTTTCCAGGGCACCTATTTCAAACGGACGGAAGCCGCGCAATCCGCGGGCCTGACCGCAGCGGCGGCCCTGCCCGTCTTCGACGGCGAAGCCTTGAAGGGCGTGCTCGTCTTCCTGTTCGGCGACGACGCCGACCACATCGGCGCGGTCGAGGTCTGGGCGGCGAGCGGTCAGACCGATGGCGCGCTGGCTCTGGAAGACGGCTATTTCGGCGCGGCGCGCCACTTCGAATGGATCGCGCGCCATACCCGTTTCCCAGTTGGCCAGGGCCTGCCCGGCAGCGTGCTGAAGGCCGGCGGGGCCATGCTCTTCCGCGACCTCGGCGCGGGCTACCGCTTCGTCCGGGCCGAGAGCGCGGCCGACGCGGGCCTGACCAACGGCCTCGGCATTCCGGGACCCGCCTTTGCCGGCAAGTCCTATGTCGTCACCTTGCTGTCCGCGCTCGGCGCGCCGATCGCGCGGCGCTTCGAAATCTGGGCGCGCCGACCGGAAGGCGACTTCGTCCTACGGGACGAGATCGACGCCGACGGCGCCGCCGCTGCGGCGGGCGCGCCGCCTTGCTTCGCGCCTGGCGAAGGCGCGCTCGGGACGGTCGCGGCGAGCGGCGCGCCGCTCGCGACCTCCGGCCTCGACGCCTCGGGCGCGGGTCCGGGCGAGCTTCGGGGCGCAGCCGCCGGTTACGGCACGCTGATCGCCTGCCCGATCTATCGCGGCGGCGCGCTTGCCGAAATCGCCGCCTGGTACCTGTGAAGGAGGCCCCGATGACTCCGGACCAGATCGGCCTCGTCGAACAGTCCTTCGGCATGATCCGCCCGATGAAGGGTCAGATCGCCGGCTTGTTCTACCGGCGGCTTTTCGAAATCGCGCCGGACGCCCGGGCTCTCTTCCACGAAACCAACATGACGCGGCAGAGCCTCCGTCTGATGGCGACGCTCAACCTGTTCGTCGGCTTGCTGCGCCGGCCGGACGACCTGGCCGAAGCCGGCCGCGAGCTCGCCGAGCGGCATGCCGGCTACGGCGTGAAGCCGGCCGACTACGCGCCCTTCGGCGACGCGCTGATGTGGACGCTTTCGCAATGCCTCGGCCCCGCCTTCGACGCCGAGACCCAGGCGGCTTGGCGCGCCGCCTATGACGCGATCGCCCGCGCCATGACGGGCATCGACGCCGCCTCCGAACTCAGAGCCGCAGGATGAAGGACATGAAGCAAAAGCTTGTCGTCATCGGCGCCGGAATGGCCTCGGGAAGGATGCTGGAGCATCTGCTTGAGGCGGCGCCGGACGCCTACGACGTTACGTTGTTCGGCGCGGAGCCATGCGGCAACTACGACCGGATCATGCTCTCGCCGGTGCTCTCCGGCGAAAAGACTTTCGAAGAGATCATCGTGCATTCCGACGACTGGTACGCCGACCACAAGGTCGCCTGCCGGTTCGGCGAGCCGGTGACCGCGATCGACCGCGAACGCAAGGTCGTCGTCAGCGCGGGCGGCGAGACGCCCTACGACAAGCTGGTGATCGCGACGGGCTCGAACCCGTTCATGATCCCGCTGCCGGGCGCGGACCTCGACGGCGTCATGGCCTACCGCGAC
>DAINCG010000329.1:3171-4001 GCA_036732525.1 Pseudomonadota bacterium
ATGATCGACGTCTCGGCCAAGCCCGGCGCGAAGGCGGTCGTCATCGGCGGCGGCCTCCTCGGCCTCGAAGCGGCGGCGGGCCTGAAGCGGCGCGGCATGGACGTCACCGTCGTCCACCTGATGGGCCACCTGATGGAGCGGCAGCTCGACGAGGCGGCGGGCTACCTGCTGCGCAAGGAACTCGTCAGTCGCGGCATCCACGTGCTCTGCTCGACCAACTCCAAGGAGATCCTGGGCGAGAACGGCCGGGTAAAGGCGCTCCTACTGGAAAGCGGCCAGGAATTGCCCTGCGACATCCTGGTGATGGCGGTCGGCATCCGCCCGAACACGGGGCTCGCCAAGGCGGCCGGGCTCGACGTGGAGCGCGGCGTCAAGGTCGACGATCGGCTCAGGACCTCGGACCCGGACATCTTCGCCGTCGGCGAGTGCGTCGAGCATCGCGGCGCCCTCTTCGGGCTCGTCGCGCCGCTCTACGATCAGGCGCGCGTGCTCGCGGCGACGCTCGCCGGCGAGGACGCCGTCTATGTGCCGAAGCAGGTCTCGACCAAACTCAAGGTGACGGGCGTCGACCTCTTCAGCGCAGGCGATTTCGCCGATGCGGAAGGCCGGGAAGACATCGTATTCCGCGACCCGGCGCGCGGCGTCTACAAGCGCCTCGTCATCGAAGACGACCGCCTGATCGGCGCCGTGATCTACGGCGATACGGCGGACGGAAGCTGGTTCTTCGGCCTGATCAAAGACGGGGCCGACATATCCGACATGCGCGAAACCCTGATTTTCGGCCCGGCCTACGCGGGAGGCGCCCCGCTGGACCCTATGGCGGCCGTTGC
>DAINCG010000329.1:4024-5582 GCA_036732525.1 Pseudomonadota bacterium
AAATCTGCGGCTGCAACGGCGTCTGCAAGGGCGTCATCGCCACCGCCATCTCGGGCGGCGCGACGACGCTGGAGGCCGTCCGCGCGGTCTCGAAGGCCTCTTCGTCCTGCGGCACCTGCATAGGGCTGGTCGAGCAGATCCTGGCGGCCTCGCTCGGCGACGCCTTCGTCATGCCGGCGGCGAAGCCCGTCTGCGGCTGCACCGACCTGACGCACGAGGATGTCCGTCGGCTGATCAAGGCGCAGGGCCTTAAGTCGATGGCCTCCGTCATGCAGGAACTCGGCTGGAAGACGTCCTGCGGCTGCCATGTCTGCCGCCCGGCGCTCAACTACTACCTGCTGGCGGACTGGCCGGAGGAATATCAGGACGACCCGCAGAGCCGCTTCGTCAACGAGCGCAACCACGCCAACATCCAGAAGGACGGCACGTTCTCCGTCGTACCGCGCATGTGGGGCGGGATCACGACGCCGGACGAACTGCGCGCCATCGCCGACGCGGCGGAGAAGTACAACGTGCCGACGGTCAAAGTGACCGGCGGCCAGCGCATCGACCTGCTGGGCGTCAGCAAGGCCGACCTGCCCGCGATCTGGGCGGATCTGAACCAGGCCGGCCTCGTCTCCGGCCACGCCTATGCCAAGGGCCTGCGCACGGTGAAGACCTGCGTGGGCACGGACCACTGTCGGTTCGGCACCCAGGATTCGACCGGCCTAGGCGTCAAGATCGAGAAGCGGACCTGGGGTTCCTGGACGCCGCACAAGGTCAAGATGGCGGTCTCCGGCTGCCCCCGGAACTGCGCGGAGGCGACCTGCAAGGACGTCGGCGTGATCTGCGTCGATTCGGGATACGAGATCGGCGTCGCGGGCGCCGCCGGCATGGACGTCAAGGAAACGGAACGGCTCGCCAAGGCGGCGACGGAGGAGGAGGCGCTCGACCTGATCTGCGCCTTCGTCCAGCTCTACCGCGAGAACGCGAAGTATCTCGACCGGCCCTACAAGTGGGTCGCCAAGGTCGGGATCGAGTGGGTGCGCGAACGCGTCGTCGACGACCTGGAAAGCCGGAAGGCGCTGGTCGCGCGCTTCGACTTGAGCCAGCGCATCTACCAGAAGGATCCCTGGGCCGAACGCGCGGCGCCCGACCGCGCCCAGACGTTCCGCCCGATCGCATCGCTCAACCTGGAGGCCGCGGAATGACCGAATGGATGGATATCGGCGCGCTCGACGACGTGCCGCGACGCGGCGCGCGCGTGGTCAAGACCTCCGGCGGCTGCATCGCCGTGTTTCGGACGGCGGACGACCGCGTCTTTGCGCTCGATGACCGCTGCCCGCACAAGGCCGGGCCGCTGTCGGACGGTATCGTGCATGGCGACAGGGTCACCTGCCCGCTCCACAACTGGGTGATTTCGCTGGAGACCGGCAAGGCCGAGGGCGCGGACGTCGGCGAGGTGCGCACGACGCCGGTTCGCGTCGAGGCGGGCCGCATCCTGATGTCGCTCGCAAGCCTGACGGGACGAAAGGCCGCCTGACATGACCCCGCCCGCCGTCCGGACCACCTGTCCCTA
>DAINCG010000330.1:0-250 GCA_036732525.1 Pseudomonadota bacterium
GGGCTTCGACATCGTCGTCAACGCGACGCCGCTCGGCATGGCGCCCGGCGACCCGATACCGACGGCGGTCGAACGGCTCGCGCCCGAAACCTTCGTCGGCGAGGTCGTCATGGCGGAGGAAGAGACCGCGTTCCTCGCCGCCGCCCGCGCGCGGGGCTGTGCCGTCCAGATCGGCCTCGACATGAACTACGAGCAGATTCCGGCATATCTGGAGTTCTTCGGTCTACCGACGACGACGCCCGACGAACTC
>DAINCG010000330.1:260-784 GCA_036732525.1 Pseudomonadota bacterium
GATCAGCTACTGACCGCCGCTACATGATCCGCATGACGCGGCGCGAGAAGTCCTCGATCTGCCGGTACATCTTCTCCAGCGGCAGGCTGAAGGCGATGCCGTCGAGGCCCTGGCTTTCGAGGTCGCGCAGACGATCCCTGATCTCCTCCGGCTGGCCGGCGATGCAGAAATTGCGGATGATCTCGGGCGTGATGAAGCGGGCTTCGTCGGGATCGAGATAGCTGTAGTGGCTCTCGTGCAGCTTCTGGTGCCGGGTGGCTTCGTCGCGGGACATGTGGAAGGCCATGTATTCCTCCCAGATCGGCAGGACGTAGGCCGGCGGCTCGCGCCCAGTCTCGCGGACGAAGTCGACGAGATAGTGCACGTTCGCCATGATCGCCGGACCGCATTCCGCGACGACGCGTTCGGACTCCAGCGTCTCCCCTTTCTCCAGCATCAGCAGGTTGGCGAGCGCCCAGGTCTCGAAGCCCGCGAGCGTGCGTCCCGCCTTGTCGGCGCCCTTCTTGACGTTCGCCATCACGTCC
>DAINCG010000330.1:823-1470 GCA_036732525.1 Pseudomonadota bacterium
TGATGACGCCGTCGCCGAGCGCGCCCGCCAGCCCCTGGGCGCGCGGGCCGAAACCGCCGACCATGATCGGGATCGGATGCTCGATGTCGATATAGCCGATATCGAGGTTCTGGAAGCGGATCGGGTGCGTGACGCCGTTCAGGGTATAGTCGACCTCCTCGCCGGCGAGCAGACCCTTCACGACGCGGATGAATTCCTCGAACTCGGCGATCCGCGTCGGCGGCTGGCCCATGGTCCGCATCGCCGTGTTGCCGGTGCCGGTGCCGAAGAAGACGCGGCCGGGCGCCAGCCGGTTGATCGTCGCGATGCCGTTCGCCGCGACCGGCGCCAGCCTGAGCCCCGGTATCGCGAGGCCGGACCCTATGCGGATCTTCTGAGTCTGCAAGGCCGCGACCGCCATCGTCGCCCAGATGTTGGACCGGATCAGGTGCGTGTCCGGAAACCAGGCGAAATCGTAGCCCAGGTTCTCTGCGTGCGAGACGAAACCGAGCTCGTTGATATAGCCGCAGCTGACGCCGAATTTCATGGTCGTTCCTCCCCTTATGGGCGAAGCCTAGCGGAGAGCCCTTCCCGCGCAAGGCGGCGCCGTGCCAACCTTCCCCCGCAACACGAAACCCTGCCCAGGAAGAGGACCGCCCACATGGCTG
>DAINCG010000330.1:1488-5541 GCA_036732525.1 Pseudomonadota bacterium
CATCGCCACCGTCGAGATCCAGCGGCCGCCGCACAACTTCTTCAGCTACGAGCTGATCCAGGCGCTGGCCGACTGCTTCGAGGACCTCGGCCGGAACGACGCCTGCCGGGCGATCGTGCTCTGCGCCCAGGGCAAGTCGTTCTGCGCCGGCGCGGATTTCTCCGGCGGCGGCAGCGGCGGCGACCGCAAGGGCGGCGGGCACCTCTACCAGGAGGCCATCCGCCTCTACCGGACGCCGAAGCCCGTCATCGGCGCGATCCAGGGCGCGGCGATCGGCGGCGGCCTCGGCCTGGCGGTCATGCCGGACTTCCGCGTCGCCTGCCCGGAAGCCCGCTTCGCCGCGAACTTCACCCGCATCGGCTTCCACCCGGGCTTCGGCCTGACCGTCACGCTGCCGGAGATCATCGGCAAGCAGAAGGCCCAGCTGATGTTCATGACCTCGCGCCGAATCAAGGCGGAAGAGGCCTACGACATGGGCCTGGTCGATGTGCTGGTCCCGATGGAGAAGCTGCGCGACGCGGCGCACGAACTCGCCGTCGAGATCGCGGAATGCTCGCCGCTCGGCATCGCCGAGACGCGGAAGACGATGCGCGGCGATCTTGCAGACCGGGTCAAGGCGGCGACCGACCATGAACTCGAAGTGCAGGACCGTCTGCGCGGCACGGAAGATTTCCGCGAAGGCGTGAAGTCGTCGGCAGAGCGCCGCTCCGCCAACTGGCAGGGCCGCTAACCGCCCTTCGCCCGCCGGAGCAGGTCACCGGCGGCTTCGGCGAGCACGGCGGCGCCGAGGACAATGTCCTCGTCCGCCGTGTTCTCCGTCCAATGGTGGCTGATGCCGCCGATACTGGGGACGAACAGCATCGCCGCCGGCATGACCTCGGCCAGGATCTGCGCGTCGTGTCCGGCGCCGCTCGGCATCCGGACGTGGCCGCCGGGAACAATGGTCTCGGCCGCCCGGTCGAGCGCGGCCTGAAAGCCCTCGTCCATCTTCTTCGGCATGGTCTTGAAGACAGTCTCGAGCGTCAACTTGCACGGCCCGTCGGCGTTGGCGGCGGCGACCAGGCCTTCCAATTCCGCTTCCAGCTTCGGCAATAAATCGGGGTCCGCGTCGCGGAACTGGAACATCATTTCGCCGCGGCCGGGAATGATGCTGTGGGCGCCCGGCTCCAGCTTGATATCGCCGACCGTCCAGACCGTGCGCTCGGCCGCGATCTCGGGGAAGCGCCGGTCGATGGCGGCGGCAAGCTTGACCAGCGCCAGCCCGGCGTCCTTCCGGATCGCCATGCGGGTCGTCCCGGCGTGGTTCTGCACGCCCTCCGCCGTGATGCGGAACTGCCAGATGGCGACGATGCTCGTGACGACGCCGATCTTGAGGCCCGTCGCCTCCAGGCTGTCGCCCTGTTCGATGTGCGCTTCCATGAAGCCGATATGCCGGCCGGGCTCCCGCGCGATCCGCGGCCGGCCGGCGAGGCCCGCCGACGCCAGCGCTTCGGTCAGCGGCGTGCCGTCATATTGATTGCGGATCTCGGCGATCTCGGCGTCCGGCAGGTCGCCGATGAAGGATCGGCTGCCGAGCATGGACTTGAAATGGCCCTCCTCGTCGGCCCAGGCCGCGACGTCGACGCCGCAGCCGGCCAGGTCGTCCGTCTCCGAGACGGCGCGCGCCGCCTCCAGCCCGTAGATCACGCCGAGCGCGCCGTCGAGCCAGCCCGCATGCGGCTGGGATTCGAGGTGGCTGCCCATCAGCAGCTTCGGCCCGGACGCTTTCGACCGGCCGATCACATTTCCGACGCCGTCAATCTCCGCATCGAGCCCGGCCTCGGCCATGCGGCCGGCCAGCCACTCACGCGCTTCGATGTCGACCGGCGAATAGGTCGGCCGATGGACCCCCGTCTTGTAGGTCCCGAACTCGCGGATCCGGTAGAGGTCGCCGAGCAAGCGCTTGCCGTCGATTTTCGCCATCGTCTCGCCTCCGCGCCGCCAAAGGGCGCCGATTAAAAAATCACCATGCCTGCCAGCTGCCCAAATATCAGGCGGCAATTTTGTGCATCGCAGAATGCAATTTCGCCATTGCAGCACGCAAGCCTCCAGTCCGCAACGGCTTTCGCATTTGGCATGCCGTTTGCTTTTCCACCTCGGTAACCAACACGGAGGCAATCCATATGCTCGTTCGGAAACTGCTGGGACGCGGCGCATCTGCGGTCCTCGGCGGCGCGGCGGTCGTGGCGCTCAGCATGGCGCCAGGCTTGACCAAGCCGGCGCAGGCCCAGGGCACGCTGCGCGTCGGCATGACGCTCGCCGACATTCCGGTCTCCTTCGGTCAGCCCGATCAGGGCTTCGAAGGTTTCCGGTTCATGGGGCTGATGCTCTACGACGCCCTGATCAACTGGGACATGACCTCGGCCGACAAGGCCTCGAAGCTGATCCCCGGCCTCGCGGAAAGCTGGGAGGTCAACGCGGACGATCCCACAAAGTGGACCTTCAAGCTGCGCCAGGGCGTGAAGTTCCACGACGGCAGCGACTTCAACGCCGACGCGGTGATCTTCAATTTCGACAAGCTGCTCGACAAGGACTCGCCGCAGTTCAGCGCCCGCCAGGGCTCGCTGGTGAACTTCCGCATCCCGTCGATCAAGAGCTACAAGAAGATCGACGACTACACGGTCGAATTCACGACGCATGAGCCGGACAGCTTCGTCCCCTACCAGCTCTGCTACATCCTGATCGCCAGCCCGACCCAGTGGGAAAAGACCGGCAAGGACTGGAACGAGTTCGCCAAGACCCCGTCCGGCACCGGCCCCTGGAAGCTGGAAGCCCTGTCGCCCCGCGAAAGCGCCGAGTTCGTGCCCTTCAAGGAGCATTGGGACCCGAACCGGGTGCCGAAGCTCGACAAGGTGATCACGGTGCCGATCCCGGACCCGAACGCCCGCACCGCGGCGCTGCTTTCGGGCCAGGTCGACTGGATCGAGGCGCCGGCGCCCGACGCCATTCCGCGCATCAAGTCCCAGGGCTTCGAGGTCGTTTCCAACGTCTACCCGCACGTCTGGTCCTGGCATCTCAGCCGGATCGAGGGCTCGCCCTGGAACGACATCCGCGTTCGAAAGGCCGCGAACCTCGCGATCGACCGCGAAGGCATCAAAGCGCTGCTCGGCGGCTACGCCATCACGGCCTCCGGCCACGTGACGCCGGAAGATCCCTGGTACGGCTCGCCGACCTTCGAGATCAAGTATGACAAGGACGCCGCGATCGCGCTGATGAAGGAAGCCGGCTACGGCCCCGACAAGCCGATCAAGGTCAAGGCGATGATCTCGGCCAGCGGCTCCGGCCAGATGCTGCCGCTGCCGATGAACGAATACATGCAGCAGAACCTCGCCGAAGTCGGCATCGACGTCGAGTTCGAGGTGACGGAGTGGAACGCGCTGATCGACCTGTGGCGCGCCGGCGCGAAGTCGCCCCAGGCGGCAGGCGCCGACGTGATCAACGTCAGCTACACGACGCAGGATCCCTACAGCTCGTTCACCCGCTTCCTTCGGAGCGATCTGCACGCGCCGAAGGGCGTGAACTGGGGCTTCTACAACGACCCGGAGATGGACAAGCTCTTGAATGCGGCGGCCGCCGCGTTCGATCCGGCCGAGCGGGACGAATACCTCGCCAAGGTCCATGCCCGGGAAGTCGACGACGCCGCCTTCATCTGGGTCGTGCACGACGTGGCGCCGCGCGCCATGTCGACCAAGGTGAAGGGCTATGTCCAGGCGCGGAACTGGTTCCAGAGCCTGACCTCCACCTACATGGCGGAGTAGGCCCAGACGACCGACCGAACCCCGCCGCCGGCCCTTGCGCCGGCGGCGGATCCGGCCCCATCGCCCGAGGCCCAGCCCCATGTTCGCCTATATCGTTCGCCGCATCGTCTACGTCGTGCCCATCGCGCTCGGCGTCACGATCATCATTTTCGGCCTGGTGCATATCGCGCCGGGCGATCCCCTGAACGCCGTCGTCCCGCCGGACGCGCCGCAGGAAACCGTGGAGCTGCTGATCAAGGCCTACGGTTTCGACAAG
>DAINCG010000331.1:0-377 GCA_036732525.1 Pseudomonadota bacterium
GGTGCCGACAGGCCGACGCGCCGCGAAAGCTCGGCCCGCGGGATGCGCGCGTCAGCGGCCAACTCGCGAAGAATCGCTGCGTCGATGGCATCGAACCCGGCTTCTTTCAAACGAAGGCATTCACGCGCATTTACCTCCTTATTATTGGCATTTTCCGTGTTTGACATACTCGCTTTACATATATTTGGCCAAAATTACCTTGCATCATGTCAGGATGAAAGATCAAGCACCGAACGCTCCCGGCGCGATGTCGCGCCTGTCGGACGCTGTCCCTCCGCACGCATGGTTCGGCGTCTCCGCGGTCTTCCACTATCTTGGACCGTCTTTCGCAGTGCTGCTGTTCCCGGTCGTCGGGGTTCTTGGCATCGCGTGGTTCC
>DAINCG010000331.1:412-5527 GCA_036732525.1 Pseudomonadota bacterium
CGCTGATATTCGCCCCGGTCACGAGGCCCTGGCAAACGTTCCGGCGGTCAACGCACCGCGAGCGCGTGCTCCTGCTGGCGCTCGGCGCCTGCCTCGCCGTGATGAACAGCGCGTTCTACCTTGCCCTCGACCGGCTGCCGATCGCCCTTGTCGCGGCTATAGAGTTCATCGGGACGATCGGCATCGCGCTGTGGGGGTTACGGACCGGGCGCAACACGCTCGCCCTCGTTCTGGCGGTCGCGGGGGTCGCGCTCTTGATCGACATTCCCGCGCTTCTGGCGGCCGACGGCTTCTCCGGTCCCGCCGCCCCGCTCTCCGGCGAGCGCGGCTTCCTCCGCGTCTACGCCGATCCGCCGAACCTGGGCGGGCTGACCGCGCGTCTCGGCGTCCATTGGGAGATCGGCCGGAACACCTACAAGCCCTATCCCTGCGGCATCGTGCTGAACCCGGTGATCGACGCCGCCCTGGCGTTGGCTGCGCGCGACGGCTTCGACGCGGCGAAGGTCGCGGGCGTCGAGGTCTGGGGCCACCCGCTGCTCCGCCAGCGCACCGACCGGCCCGACGTTTCGACCGGGCGGGAAGCGCAGGTGAGCGCCCAGCACGCCGTCGCCGCCGCCTTCCGGCTGGGCCGCGCCGATCTTGACGCGTTCAGCGACGCGGCGGTCGCGCGGACACTGGCGGAGGGCCGGCCGCCGATCCGCTTCCACGACGATGCGGCCATGGACATCGCCGCGACCCGAATGACCGTCGAAATGACGGACGGCGCCCGGCATGAAATCGCGATCGACGCCGCACGCGGGTCGGAAGCCAATCCGCTGACGGACCGGGACATCGAGGCGAAGCTGGAAATGCTCTCGGCTCGGGCCGGCTTCAAGAAGCCTGTTCAGTCCCTGATCGATGCGGTTTGGGGCCTCGACGACCTCGCCGACGCGGCGGATGTCGTCCGGCTCGCGGCGGCGTAGGGGCGATGGCTGTGCTACAGGGCAAATGCGCGCTGGTCACCGGTTCCGTCGCCGGCCTCGGCTTCGCCATGGCGGACGGCCTGGCGGCCGCGGGCGCCAATCTGGTCCTGAACGGGCTGTGCACGGCTGAGGAGGGGGCCGCGGCCGCGGCCCGCATTCAGGCGGCGCATGGCGTCGAGGCGGTCTTCGATCCGGCCGACCTCCGCGATGTCGGGGCGATCGAGGCGATGATGCAGGGCGCCGCCGACCGCTTCGGCGGCGTCGACGTTCTCGTCAACAACGCGGTCGTCCGCACCTTCGCGCCGGTCGACGAGCTGGCGGCCAAGGACTGGGACGACGCGCTCGCGGTCAACGTCTCGGCGGCGTTCCACACGGTGCGCCTCGCGTTGCCCGGCATGAAGGCGAACGGCTGGGGACGCATCCTCAACCTGTCGTCGGTCTACGGCCAGCGCGGCGACGTCAACCGCGTCGGCTACGTCGTCGCGAAGTCGGCGCTGATCGGCCTGACCCGGGCCGTCGCGCTGGAGACGGCGACGCACGGGGTCACCTGCAATGCCCTGGCCCCCGGCTCCGTGCCGACGCCGGCCATCCTCGGCAAGCTCGACGCCATGGCGGCGGCGGCCGGGGCCGACCGCGCCGAAATCGAGCGGGACTATCTGCTCGAACGGCACCCGACCGGCCGCTTCGTCGCCATGGAGAACGTCGCGGCGCTCGCGGTCTTTCTGTGCGGCCCGGCGGGCGCGGACATTACGGGCGCGCTGCTGCCGGTCGACGGCGGCTGGACGGCGCGCTGACGGGATCGAGGGGTATCGCAACAACAACGAAGCGGAGGAAGCAATCATGAATCTCGAAGGCAAGGCCGGCATCGTCACCGGCGCGGGGCGCGGCATCGGCCGCGCGGTCGCCATGCTGATGGCCAAGGAAGGGGCCAGCGTCATCGTCAACGATCCCGGCGTCGGAAGGGGCGGCGAGGCGACGGAGGATGCGCCGGCGGACGCGGTCGTTGCGGAAATCCGGGACGCCGGCGGCAAGGCTCTCGCCAACTATGACAGCGTCGCGGAATACGCCAACGCCGGCCGCATGGTCGCCCAGTGCGTCGAGACCTTCGGCAAGATCGACTTCGTCGTGAACGTCGCCGGCATGCTGCGCGAGCGCATGATCTGGAACATGACCGAGGAAGATTTCGACCTCGTCGTCAACGTTCACCTCAAGGGGCACTGGAACATGTGCCACCACGCGACCAAGGTGATGCGCCAGCAGCGCTTCGGGCGGATCGTCAACTTCTCCTCGGACGCGTTCAAGGGCGCGGTCGGGCAGTGCAACTACGCCGCCGCCAAGGCCGGCATCATCGGCCTGACCCGCTCGATCGCGCGGGAGTGCGGGCGCTACGGCATCACCGCCAACGCCATGTGCCCGATGGCGGCGACCCGGATGACGGTGAACGACGCGGTCATCGCCGGCTGGAAGCGGCGGCTGGAGCGGGGCCTCCTGACCCAGGCGGAATACGACGCCCGCATGGCGATGCCGGGGCCGGAGTTCATTGCGCCGATGGTCGCTTATCTCTGCACCGACGCCGCGAAGGACGTGAACGGCCAGACCTTCCATGCGGAACGATCCCTGATCCACACGTATTACTTCGGGGAGGTCGCCCGCTCGATCTACAAGTACGAGGACGGCGGCATGTTCTCCGTCGACGAACTCGTCGAGACGGTGCCCGGCTCCCTGATGGCCGGAATCCCGAACGTCGCGCCGGCGGAGGAGGCATAGGTCAAAGCGAACGGGAGGCCGGCGCTGGCGACATATGGCGGACTGAGAGGACTTGCGGGCCGGATTGCCCATGCCGACCGGGAAACGGCAAGGTTGCTCCTGCTGACGCTGCTGGCGGTCGGCGGCCTCTGGGCGTTTGCCGGCGTGGCGGAGGAGGTCCTGGAAGGCGATACGCGCGCCTTTGACACAGCTTTATTGCTGGCCTTGCGCTCGCCGGGCGACCTGAGCGACCCGCTCGGTCCCCGCTGGCTGGAAGAGTTCGGTCGCGACGTCACCGGCCTCGGCAGCGTCGGCATCCTGACGTTCGTCGCCGGCGCTTCGATCGTCTATCTCCTGTTGCTTGGCAAGCCGCGGACGGCGCTCTTCGTCTTCGTCGCGATCGGTGGCGGCGTCGCCCTCAGTTTCGCGTTGAAGGCCGGGTTCGCCCGGCCCCGTCCCGATCTCGTGCCGCATGGCGCCTACGTCTATACGACGAGCTTTCCGAGCGGCCATGCGATGAAGTCGGCGCTGGTCTACCTGACGCTCGGAGCTCTGCTCGCGCGCTTCGAGCCCCGGCGGCGGGTCGAGGCGTATTTCCTTGTGCTGGCGATCGTGACGACGCTCTCCGTCGGGGTCAGCCGCGTCTATCTCGGCGTCCATTGGCCGACCGACGTGCTCGCCGGCTGGACTGCCGGCGCGAGCTGGGCGACGGTCTGCTGGATCGCGGCCATCTGGCTGCAGCAGCGCCGAACGCTGGAGCGGCCGGCCGGAGCGGCCGGCGAAGCTTGAGCGGCGCATGGATTGCGAATATTCGGACGCTATGTTGGGTTCGCGGCGAGTTTTGCGCCAGACCGGAGACATGAAGCGGACGCAGTCATGAACAATTCGCCGACCGCAACGACCAATTTGAAGGACGCCGCGCAGTCGGAGTTGCGACAGATGCTGTATCTCAGCGCCGCTGTCCGCCTAATGGACGATGCGGAGCTTGCGGAGATACTGGCGGTGTCGCGGCGGAACAATACGCGGGACGGCGTTTCCGGCATGCTGCTCTACGACGCCGGCAACTTCGTCCAGTTCTTGGAAGGACCGCCTGACGCTGTCGAAGCCGCTTGGCGACGGATTCAGCGAGACCAGCGCCACAAAGGCGTCATCGTCGCCTCCGACAAGCCGGCTAAAACGAGGCTTTTCCCGGACTGGAGCATGGGCTTCGAGGCGGGCGGCGGCGACGGCGGCTTCCACCTCGACTGGGAGGCCCTGCAGACGCGGACGCCGGACGACTTCCCCAAAGTCGTCCAGACCATCATGCGGGCGTTCTATACGGCGGGCCGCTAGCCCGGCTTCGGCCGCCGGACGACACGGACGACGCCGGTCGCGCCGCCGCCGCAGAAGAGGCTATCGCCGCCGTCCGATTCGAGCCCGGAAACGATCGTGCCGGGCGGCATGTCCAACCGGTCGAGCACGGCGCTGGACGCAGGGTCGATGCGCCGGATCTCGCTTTGCTCGTCTTCCCAGGTGCCGTGCCAAAGCTCGCCGTCAACCCAGGCGACGCCAGTGACGAAGCGGTCGCTTTCGATCTCCGACAGGACCTCGCCCGTCTCGGGATCGATCTCAACGATCCGCCGGCCCTTGTGCAGGCCGACCCAGAGCGCGCCCTCGGCCCATGCCAGGCCCGCGCTGTCATCGGCCGCAGGCGCCGGGATCGTCGCCAGCACCGCGCCGCTCGCCGGATCGATCTTGCGGATCGCCCCGGCCGCAATCTGGTAGAGATTCTCGCCGTCGAAGGCGGTGCCCGCCGACGCCGGAACCGCGATCGCGCCGGCCAAGGCGCCGGTCCCGGGGTCGAGCGCATGCAAGCCGTCATTGCTCGCGAACCAGATGTTGCGTCCGTCGAAACTGACGCCGTGGACGCCGTCGATGTCGGGAAACGGCCCGTAGACCTGCTGGATGTCCGCTGGCGTTCGTCGCATCCCCGGATGCTAGCCGATGGGCGCCGCGGCCGGGAGTAACAAACTTGTCGGGAAACCGGGGACGGTCGCCGCGATCCATCGCCGAGCGCGACCTTGACCGATCGGCGTCGCCTTGCCGCTCTGGGCGAGGGTCTCCAGCGCCCGCTGCGCCGTCCGCGTGCTCACGCCGAGCGCCAGCGCCAATGCGGAGCTTGACCACGCCTCGCCGTCGGCCAGAAGCGCCATGACGTCGGCGTGCTCCGTCTCGACTGGCGGGGCGAGCACTGCGACGCCTGCGGCGCCCGGCTGCAGCACGAAGCCGCCTTTGGCGGCGGCGACACCCGCCAGGCCGTCCAATGATCTTCGCAAGCGCCCTATTTCCACCCTTAGGCGCGCCCGGTGCGACTCGTCAGCCTGCCGGGCGCCGAACGCGTCCGCCAGCAACCGCTCCCGCGACGCGG
>DAINCG010000332.1:0-5522 GCA_036732525.1 Pseudomonadota bacterium
GTGGCTGACTCGGACGGCCAGCGCATCGACGCCTGGCTCGTTCGCGCCCGCTTCTTCAAGACGCGCGGCCTCGCGGCCGAAGTCGTCGGCAAAGGCCGGGTTCGGATAAACGGCGCCCGCATCGCGAAAGCCAGTCGTCTCGTCCGGCCAGGCGACGTCCTGACCTTTCCGCAAGGCGGCGACATCCGCGTCGTCCGCGTGCTCGACTTCGCTGAGCGCCGGGGTCCCGCACGGGAAGCGCAATTGTTGTATGAAACCGTCGAAGACGCCTGATCCATCCGCTTCCAGGAGCCCGCCTGTCCCATGGCCATCAAGATCGCTGTCCTGCCCGTCACGCCATTGCAGCAGAACTGTTCCATCGTCTGGTGCGAAGCGACGATGAAGGCCGCGATCATCGATCCCGGCGGCGACGCGGATCAGATCGCGCAGGCGGTTGAGCAGTTGGGCGTCAATGTCGAAAAGGTGCTGCTGACGCATGGCCACATCGACCATGCCGCAGCGGCGACCGAGGTCGCCGAGACCTACGGCGTCGAGATCGAAGGCCCCGGCGAAGCCGACCGGCCCTTCCTGGAAAGCCTGCCGGAACAGGGCAAGAAATGGGGCCTGGAAGGCCGGGTCGCCAAACCGGCGCGGTGGTTGAACCAGGACGACAAGGTGACTGTCGGCGAATTGACGTTCGACGTGCGGCACTGCCCCGGCCATACGCCGGGCCACGTGATCTTCCTTTATGCGCCGCAAAAGCTCGCGATCGTCGGCGACGTGATTTTCCAGGGTTCGATCGGCCGCACCGACCTGCCGCTCGGGGACCACGACCAGCTTCTGCAGTCGATCAAGGAGCAAGTCCTGACGCTGGACGACGACTGGGGTTTCCTGCCGGGACACGGCCCCACCAGCAGCATCGGCCAGGAACGCCGCTCGAACCCCTTCCTGCAAGGACTGTGACGGGCGCCACGCCAGCGCTTTCAATCCTCTGAGACCGCTACTGTTTTCGCGGGACCTCCGATAATCTGACGCAGAACCGTCGCCTTGACGTCGTCGCAGGTCGCGAAAGCGCGGGGTGTGGAGGAGACATCCTGTGTCGGAGACAAGCATCCGGCCTGTGGGCGGCCGGCAAGTTGCGTCGCCCCCTGCGGATCACGCCGCGGCTGACGCGCCGTTGGTCTGGACCGGCGGCAGGGCCTTTGCGCCGAAGCGCTTCCGCGTCGAGCTGGCCGATCCCGAGGACGATATTTTCGAGACGGCGGACATGCCGTTTCGCGTCGGCATCGCGCCCGGGCTCCGCCTGTTGCGGACGCCGACGGCCCACTGGGTCCCGACCCCCGCCGGCGGCGCATATTGCCTTGTCGACAGCCCGGACGCCCAGATCACCGTCCGGCTCGAGCCCGATTTCGGCGCCATCGACGTCTACTGTCTGGAGGATCCGATCGCCGCGGTCCGGTTCTGCGAATACGTCGCCGCGGCGTGCGACGCCACAAGATGGCGCGTACGCGACATGACGAGCGACGACGCGCCGCCCGCAGTGGGATCGCCCGCATACGCAATGCTGTTCGGCCGGGTGGCGTCGGAGCGCCACAGCGCCGTGCAGCACATCGTCCTGTCCGACCATCCCGTCTATGGCGAGATTCTGGTGCTCGGCGGCGAGATTCAGATCGGCGCGCGCGACGTCGAGACTTATAGCCGCGAGCTCGTCGATCCAGGCGTGACCGCGTCCGCGCGTACGGCGCTTATTCTTGGCGGCGGCGATTGCGGCGTCCTGCGCGCCGTCCTCCGCCATCCCTTCGAGCGCGCCGTGATGGTGGAGCTCGATCCGGACGTCATCGACTTCTGCAGGACCCACATGCCGGACGCGGCCGGCGACGCGCTTGAGGACGAACGCGCCGAAATTCGCTTCGAGGACGCCTTCGCCTACATTCGCGATTGCGAGGAGCGTTTCGACCTGATCGTCTGGGACCTGCCCGACGCGCCGATCGGCGGGCTCAGTATTCTGGATCGCGTCGCGACCCTGGCGACGCTGTTGACGCCGGACGGCCGTCTCGTCGTTCATGCCGACTGCTGGGACCCGGAGGGTCCGAACGACGACGTGCCGACCGTGGCGGCGCTCCGCCGACACTTCGCCAATGTCGAGATGCGGCGGCGCGCCCTGCCGTCCTTCCAGGACTACCCCTGGCTCTTCCTTTGCGCCTGGGCGCCGCGCCCGACCGCCGCATGAGCGATGTCAGCGTTCCGCTTGACGCCCCCCTCGGCGAGCACCTGCTGGCCGAGTTCGCCGGATGCGACGCCGACTTCCTCAACGATCCGCGGGCCATGGAGGCGCTGCTCGTCAAAGCTGCGGAGGCCGCCGGCGCGACGGTCGTCGCGAAAGTCTTCCACCAGTTCCGCCCCCAAGGCGTCACCGGGGTCGTCGTCGTGGCGGAGTCGCATCTTTCGATCCACACCTGGCCCGAACTCGGCTATGCCTCGGCCGATCTCTACACTTGCGGCGACGCACGGCCGATCCGAGCGTACGAGGTCTTGCGCGAGGGTCTCGCCGCCCGCGACGCCGAGTTGCTGGAGGTGCGCCGCGGACTGACTTCCGGACCGCGCATGCGCGTCCGGGGACATCGTCCGGTCGCGATCGCCTCCGTCGACTGCACTGCCGCCGCGCTGCCGGCGTCGATCGCCGTCGGCACGTCGCCCGGACGCGGGCTTGGCCTCTTCGCGGCGCGCAATTTCGCGGCCGGCGAAGAAATCTATCGGGCGACAGGACGTTTCGTCGGCTGGCACAGCGACGTCGAACTCGTCACCGATGTCGGCGTTTCGACGGTCGCGGCGGACGACGCGGCCTACGAACTCGCCCTGCACGTCATCGCGCAATGGCCCGATGACGTCATAGACGCGATCGTCCGGCATTACGGCGCGCAGCGACGCGACCCCCGGACGATCCGGGCGCTTCTGACCGACGAGCGCACGAGCGGTCTGCTGACAGGGTTCGACGCCGTCGCCAACCACTCGGGCAAGCCGAATGCGTTCATCGACTGGTCGGCGACCGGCGTATCGTTCGATGGCGACGCGCCCCGCCTGTCGCTGGTCGTGCGCGCGAAGACGTCGGTCGCATTGGGCGACGAGCTTTTCAACGACTACGCCGCGAGCGACGACGAATTCCATCCCCCGAAGGACTGGATCGCGTGAGCCTGTATGAGGACGACGACGAAGCGCACGACGACGGCGACGACTATGGCCTCGGCGAAGTGCTTGCAGGCCTATGGGTCTGGGTGCGCCCGCATCGCCTGAGCGCCGCGCTGCTGCTCGCCTGCCTCACGGCCCACCTCGCCAGCACGCTTGCGATTGCGCTGTCGCTCGAACGCATCGTCGATGACGTCGTGCCGAACGGCGACGGCGCGCTCCTGGCCGAGGTCGTCGGCCTGATGCTGGGCGTGATCGTCCTGGCGTTCCTCGTTTCCATTCTGCAGGCGCGCATCGTCGCCCGGCTCAGCGCGCGCGTCCTGGTGGATATCCAGAAGGCGTTGTTCGAACACGTCATGCGCGTGCCGCACGACTACTTCCGGCGCACGGAGCGGGGCGACGTCCTGGCGCGGTTTTCGAGCGATATCGCCGCGATCGCCGCAGCTGTCGGCGAGGCCGGGCCGTTTCTCGCGATGTACGCGCTGATGCTGATTGGCTGCATCGGCGCAATCACGTGGATCGACTGGCGGGCCGGCCTGGCGACCTTGCTGCTGCTCCCGCTCGGCGCCCTTCTCCATAAAGTCGTCGGAACGCCCGCCGCCCGCGCCATCCGCGATTACCGCGCGCGTGAGGGCGAGGTGCTGTCCGTGGCCGAGGAAGCCGTCCGCTCGCACCTGGCGATCCGCGGCTATGGCCTTTACCCGTTCTTTCGCGGCCGATTCCGCGAGCGGGCCGAACGCAAAGCGGCGCGTCACGTCCGCGCTTCTTTCCTCGTGAACCTCGGCGAGATGGTGGTGGAGTACGGCGCGATGCTGCTCGGCGCGCTTGCGCTCGCGGGCGGCGCCTGGCTCGCGATCGCCGGGCACATGAGCGCGGGCGCGCTCGTCGCCATGTTCACACTGCTGCTCTACATGCAGGACGCGGCCTATGAAATCGGGACCACCGCGGCAAAGTTGATCGAAGCGGGCGGCGGTTTGGAGCGCGTTCAGACATTTCTGTCCGAACCGGCGGAGGACGCCGACGATCCCGACCGGGCGGCGCCCCCCCTCGCCCGCGAGATCCGGTTCGAACAGGTCGATTTCGCCTACGCGCCGGACAGGCCGATCTTCGACGGCGTCTCATTCGCGATCCGGCGCGGGGAAACCGTCGCGCTCGTCGGCCGCAGCGGCTCCGGCAAGTCGACGGCGCTGATGCTGTTGTTGCGCTTCCTCGACCCATGCGCCGGCCGCGTCTTGTGGGACGGCGCCGACGTAACGGCCCTGTCGCGCCGCTCGCTCCGGGCGGAAATGGGCGTCGTGTTCCAAGAGCCGCTTTCGGTCCGTGCGACGGTCGCCGAAGCGGTGCGTTTCGGTCGGGCCGACGCCTCGGACGGCGAAGTCGCCGCCGCCCTGCGCGCCGCGGCGCTGGACGACGTCGTCGCCGGCCTGCCCCAGGGCCTCGACACGCTGATCGGCGAAGGCGGCCAGGAGATATCGGGCGGCCAACGCCAGCGACTGGCGCTGGCCCAGGCGCTCGTCCGGCGCCCCTCGCTCCTGTTGCTCGACGAGGCGACGTCGGCGCTCGACCCGGAAACGGAGGCGCAGATCGCCGAGACGCTGGAGGCCCTTCCTGCCGAGCAGACGATGCTGTTCGTCACCCACCGCATGAGCCTGGCGAGCCGGGCCGACCGCATCGTCGTGTTGGCGGACGGTATGGTCGTCGAGAACGGAAGCCATGCCGAACTCATGCAGGCGGACGGCCGGTATGCCCGCATGTACGAACGGCAGGCCGGATTCGAGGTGGCTCCGAACGGCGACGTCGCCATTTCGACGGACTGCCTGCGTCTCATCCCCATCCTGAGCGAACTTTCCGAGGACCACCTGGCGACGCTCGCCGACGCGTTCGTCACCGCACGCTACGAGGCCGGCGCCGTCATCGTTCGAGAAGGCGACCGGGCGGACGCCTTCTACGTCATCTATCGTGGCCGGCTGGAAGCGCGGGTGCGGGACGACGTCGTGGCGGTGCTTGAGGATGGCGATCACTTCGGCGAGGTGGCCCTCGTTCTCAATCTCCCCCGGACCGCCAGCGTCATCGCCCGATCGCCGACAATTTGCCTCCGCCTGCCGTGTGAGGCATTTGCGAGCTTGCTCGGATCGAGTGCGGCGCTGGAGCAGAAGCTCGTCATGGCCGCCCGCCATCGCCTTGAGGCGGTGCAGGCGTTCACATCCACGCGGACGCCCGACGCCCACGACGACGAGCCCGCGGTCACTTGAGGGCACGCGCGGCTGTTCTCGGGCGGCCGGCCGACTATTCGTTGAAATAGAAGTCCTGCTGGTCCGCGATCACCATCAGGACCGGCAGCGGGTCCGCGTCGGCCGTGG
>DAINCG010000333.1:0-5513 GCA_036732525.1 Pseudomonadota bacterium
CGACCAGCAGCGCCGGAATGGGACCGAGCCGGTCGGCGAAGACGCCGGCGAAGGGCTGCAGGAAACCCCAGAGGAACTGATGGCTCGCGACGGCGAAGGAGAACGCGCCGATGCTGATCGCAAGGCTCGTCGAGACCGGCAGCGCGAACAGGCCGGCGGTCGAGCGCAGCCCGGTCGACAGCAACATGATCATGCAGGCGGCGACGATGGCCGCCCATGCGGCCACGCCGATCCGCTGTGGGGCCGTGCGCGGCGGCGCGGTCGCGACCGCTTGCGACACAGCCGGAACGGACCCGCGACGCGGCCAGCGTCCGGGATTGGCGTCGCCCCACCAGTTCGGCAGGGGACCGGTCGAGGCGAGGCTGGCGGCGCCCCGGCTCCGATACACGCGCTTCGCGGCCAAGGACGTCTAGAGCCCCAGCACGTCGTTCATGGTGTAGAGGCCGGGCGGCTTGCCCTCCGTCCAGGCGGTCGCGCGCACGGCGCCGCGGGCGAACAGGTTCCGGTCCGTGCAGCGGTGCGTCAGCTCCAGCCGCTCGCCGGCGCTCGCGAACATCACCGTGTGCTCGCCGACGACGTCGGCCCCGCGCAGCGTCGCGAAGCCGATGGCGCCGTCCGGGCGCGGGCCGGTCTCGCCCTCGCGCGACCAGATCGCGACCTCATCCAGATCGACGCCGCGCCCTCGCGCCGCCGCCTTGCCGAGCCCGACGGCGGTGCCCGACGGCGCGTCGATCTTGTGCTTGTGATGCATTTCCAGGATTTCGATGTCGTAGTCGGGCCCGAGCACGCTCGCGACGCGCTCGACCAGGTTCATGAAGACGTTGACGACGACGCTCATGTTCGGCGCGTAGACGATCGGCGACATTTTCGCGGCCTCCTTGAGGGCCGCCTCATGCTCCGCGCCGAGTCCTGTCGTGCCGACGACGAACGCCGCGCCGTGCTTCGCGGCATAGGCCGCATGTTCCGCGGTCGCGGCCGGCACAGAGAATTCGACGACGACATCCGCCGTCGCGAAGACCTTCTCCGCATCGTCGCCGACGATCACGCCGATCGGCCCGACGCCGGCGAGGTCGCCCGCGTCCCGTTCGATCAGCGGCGAGCCCGGCCGTTCGGAGGCCGCGACGACCTCCATGCCGTCCGCTTCGTGGAACAGCTTGACCAGGAGGCGGCCCATGCGGCCGCCCGCGCCAACAACCCCGACCTTCATTTCGGCCCCTCCCCCGGATGATCCTTCGGCATTCGTTCCAGGTAATACTGCATCGGCTGAACGGGCGAAATCTGGCCCGGCTGCGAACACCGTCACGCTCCGTGCACGGATTTCGGGTTTTGGCGGCGACGGCGGCCGGCTAGGATTCCATCCTCTCGCCAGCAACGGAGCCACAGATGTCCGGTTCGCCCGCCTTTCCCCTGGACCCGCCCGCCGGATCGGAGCGGTACAGGCGGACGCCGCTGTTCGATGCGGCGACGGTTCCGGCCGGCCTGAAACGCAGCCATTGCACCAAGGCGGGCGTCTGGGCGGTCATCCGGGTGCTGGGCGGGCGCCTGACCTATCGGCTGGAAGGCGAGCCAGGACGCGAACTCGTGCTCGAAGCCGGACAGCGCGTCGCGGCGCCCCCGGAAGCCCTGCACGCGGTCGCGCCCGAAGGCGACGTCGCCTTCTTCGTCGAATTCTGGCGGGCGCCGAAGCCTGGCGCGGCATGACGCCGCGCACGCCCCATCGGGCGGAAGACCACCGCTCCCACCGCGTCGGATGGCTGCGCGCCGCCGTGATGGGCGCGAACGATGGCATCGTCTCGACGGGCAGCCTGATCGTCGGCGTCGCCGCATCGCCGATGGACAAGGAAGGCGTGCTGATCGCCGGGGCCGCCGCGCTGGCCGCGGGCGCGATGTCGATGGCGGCGGGCGAATATGTCTCCGTCAGCTCCCAGGCGGACGTCGAGCGGGCCGATCTCGCCATGGAACGGCGCGCGCTCGACGAGGCGCCGGACGTCGAACTGGCCGAGTTGACCGACATCTACACGGAGCGCGGCGTCGAGCGCCGGCTCGCCCGCCAGGTCGCGATCCAACTGACCGAGCACGACGACCTGGGCGCCCACGCCCGCGACGAGATCGGCATATCGCCGACGGTCAAGGCCAGGCCTCTCGAAGCGGCGTGGACATCGGCGTCCACATTCACTGTCGGCGGCCTGTTGCCCATGGCGGCGGCCGCGGCCGCGCCAACGGGCGACATCATTCTGGCCGTCGTGGCCGCCTCCCTCGCCAGCTTGGCGCTCCTAGGCGCGCTGTCCGCCAAGGCCGGCGGCGCCAATGTCGCCAAGGCGATCGGGAGGGTCACCTTCTGGGGCGCGTTCGCCATGGCGGTCACCGCGGCGATCGGCATGGCCTTCGGCGCGGTCGTTTGATCGCCGATCAGACGCGTGGGCCGGGCGGCGGAGCCTGCATCATGCCGGCCATGCAGGCCTCGATCGCGGTCTTGACCGCGCGGAGGTCGACGCCGGCGAGGATCTCTTTCGCATCGCCGAGCGCGCTCTCCGCCGCCGCGACCCCGTCTTCGCTCCGCGCGATCGCATCGTCCGTGCGCGAACGCGCCTGATCGAGCGGCCGTCTGGCCGCGGCCAGCACGGCGCCAGCGCCGTGCAACGCCTCGCGCAGCGTCGCCGCCGCGGCGTTCGCCCGCGCCGCCGCCGGGCCGGCGGAGCGCGTCACGGGCCGTCTCGATCGCGCGCTCGACATAGGCGCGCCACTCGTCTTCGGAGCGCCTGGGGACGGCGACGCTCGGCGTCTCCGCGCCGGCGCTGACGCTCGCGGCGACAGAAGGGCTCGGCACGCTGACGAGGCCTGACGTGTCGCCGCGCGAGACGGCTGTCACCGCCTCGCCCACCTGGGCGATGAGCTGCGCGGTCCCGGGGACGTCGACGCCGCTGCGGCCGATCTTCGCCGCGAGATCCGCATGGACCCGCCGGACGCTCGCCGCCGCGGTCTCGGCCGCCGCCTCGAAATGGGCCGGCCAGCCGGCCAGCCGGGCGAGCACGTCGGGCGCCGCGTCCTCGAGGGTCCGCGCCCGCGCCCTGAGGCGCCGCGCCGAAGCCGCGACAGCCTCCGCCGCCGCGAGGCTCCCCAGATAGGCGTCGAGCGTGCCCGAAAGGTCGTCATAGAGCCGGTCGGGCGCGCGCAAAGCCTCGTATGCGCGTTCGAGCGCTGCTTCCGTGAGGACCAGCGCGTCGACCAGACGGCGGCGCTGGAGGGCCGCCTCACGATCGTTCGACGTCGGCCAGCCGGCGACCTGTTCGTCATCGAAGAAGTCGACGTCGACCGAGGCGAGGGCGCGCTCCGCCGTCTCGACCGCGCCTTGCCGCGCGTCGCCGCGGACCACGAGCATCCGTTCCAGCCGCTCGGCCTGGAGGTCGAGATCGATCACGCCGCTCGCCATGTCCTCCACGGCGCTGGCGAGCTTCTCGTGGGCCTTCCGCACATCCGTACGAGAAGTCATCTCGACCGACGTCAGCGTCGCCACTTGGCCGCCAACGCAGACGAGGCGGCCGCGCGCCTCGTCGAGCGCGTCGAGCTTGGCGTCGGGGTCGAACATTTGGAGCGCCGCGATGATCGCGCCGCTGAAGGCGCCGAGCACGATCGTGACGGCCTGCGGCGCCCGGACCAGGACGGCCGCCGTCGCGGCCGCGCCGATGACGAGCGCTATCAGTTGCCACTGTTCCCGGAACGCCCGGAGCGCCTCGCGCGCGGCCGCGTAGGACTCGTCGACCCGCGCAATTTCTGCAGGCAGCTGCTGGAGCGCCAGGTCCCGCGCCGGCGGCGCGAGCATCGGATGCATGCTGCCGTCGTAGAGGAGATAGCCGCCGACGGCCGCCACGACGAACGCGGCGGTCCAGAAGAGCACGACGCCGACGGTCTTGGCTCTCGAATCCTGCGTCATTCCGCGTCTGCCCCTTGCCCCCGTCAGGCCATTATGTCGGCCAGACGACAGGATGGACGATCCGACGGGATTCTCAACCCGACGGAGGGCATGGCGCGATCGGATGTCGTGTGAAAGTGGCGGGAGTGACGGGGCTCGAACCCGCGACCTCTGGCGTGACAGGCCCGAGCAGTTCCGCGGATTTCTGCGGTTGTTCCGACATTTTCGGTCCCAATACCGCCACCAAAAATCAATGGCTTAGCAGGCTGTGTCGGAACCCCGGTTCAGCTAACTGTGAAAGACAGTGACGATGCCCTGGACCCGTCTCCGCGCCCCCGGCTTGGACGGCCAACGCGGCGTCTCGATCCCGGCGCACCTCGGGCCGAAGAACTACCAGATGGCGCTCGCGCGGGGACTGGTCGTTAAGCCGAAACCGCCAATCACGCAGGACATGGCGAAAGCCTATACGAGCGATAGGAAGAGGCGCTTCAAATGAGCGAATGCGACTGGCTGAAGAAGCTGGGGCCGCTGACTGCCAGTCAGGAAATCGCGGCGGGGTATGTGCGGTGTTACGACTGCCTATGGTGGCGGCCGGGCGAGGACGAGAAAGAGATCTCCGCCCCGGCGAGTTGGGGCCGATGTCATGTGGCGCCACCAAGTCTAATTCAGACGGCGCGAGGTGCCGAGGCAATTTGGCCGACGAGCTACGCCGACGACTTTTGCGGCGCTTGGGCGCCGTCAGCAGCGACGCTGGCCATGAAGCGCGCGTCGTCCGCATAGACAGCCAGAAGCAGCAGCGCTAGGGCGAACAGCAGCCCACAGACGACAAAGCCGCGCAGGCTCACCTCAGCTATTCCTGAACCACCAGACAGCGGCCGTCGTCAGGATCGCGCCCACCGCGCCGATGGTCTCGTCGTTGATGCCCTGCTCGCCCACCTGCTGCACGGTTTCGCCGATCTGCTGCGCCGTGCCGGCATCGACGCCCAGGAAGTGCATCGCCAGCAACGTCAGGATGCCGCCAGAGCCGGCGGCGATGGCCTTTGCGTACTTGCCCATGAGATCACTCCTTCAGTTCGAAATGCGGGAGATCGTGGAAGGTCTGATCCTTCCAAGTCGTGTCGCCATCCCAGTCGCCGCCCCAGCGGAGCTTGACGCCCATGGCCGTCGCCGTGGCGAGCACGAAGCCGGCGAAAAGGTAGAAGCGGCGGTAGTCCTGCCAGTCGATCGGATAGGGGCAGACATCGACCGCGAGCGATGGCGTCTTGTTGTGTTTCGATTGCGGGAACTTCAGCTTGGACTTCCCGGCATGGAACGCCGCGTCCTGCTCCGCCTGGCCGCGGTGGCCTTCGATGACAGAGCAGTCGAAGTGCTTGATGACCTCGTTGAACACGCGCTGAAGCTCGGGGTGTGCTTCCGACAAGTTCGCACGGCTACGTGCGCCGAAGCTGGGCATCGGTGCCTCCTATGCATGGTGATGAAAGGCCCCGCCCGCCCGGCGCCAGGATTGGCTGCAGGGGGTGAACACCATTCCCGATCTCGCTAAGGGGACTCCCTTATTCGAGGTGATGGGCGGGCGGGGTTGGGCGCGGCGACAGGCGCCGAT
>DAINCG010000334.1:0-230 GCA_036732525.1 Pseudomonadota bacterium
GCCCGCGACGCCTTCGAGACCGCCTACAGCGCCTGGCTCGCGCCGCGCGCCATCGACGCCCGACCGGAACTCCGCCGCTTTTCGGGCCGCGACCACGAGCGGCAGATCGCGGCGTTCCGCGCGCTCGACCAGGAACTCGCCGACCTGACTGGCGCCTATATCCGGGCGCGCGTCTCGGGCGAGGCCCCGGCGATGGACGATCCCGCCGCCGGCGGCGGCTACCGCATTCT
>DAINCG010000334.1:240-4772 GCA_036732525.1 Pseudomonadota bacterium
GCCCGCGAAATGCAGAAGAAGGCCAGGCACATGCCGGTCCGCCGCCTGGTGGCGGAGATGGGCGACGCGCTCTTTCAGCTGACGCCCTGCGTCTTGATGAGCCCGCTTTCCGTCGCGCAATACCTGCCGGCGGAGCAGACGGCCTTCGACCTCGTCGTCTTCGACGAGGCCTCGCAGATCACCGTCTGGGACGCGATCGGCGCGATCGCGCGCGGCCGGAACGTCGTCGTCGTCGGCGACCCGAAGCAGATGCCGCCGACCAACTTCTTCGACCGCGGCGTCGGCAGCGAGGATGTCGACGACGACCTGACCGACCTGGAAAGCATCCTCGACGAGGCCATGGCGGCGCGGGCGCCGCACCACCGCCTGACCGGCCACTACCGCAGCCGGCATGAAAGCCTGATCGCCTTCTCGAACCACGCCTACTACGACAACCGCCTGATCACCTATCCGTCGGCCGAAACGCGGGCGACCGCGGTGACGCTGAAGCGCGTCGCGGGCGTCTATGCCAAGGGCAAAAGCCGGACCAACGCCATCGAGGCGACGGCCGTCGTTGACGAGATCGTGGCCCGGCTCGGCGATCCGGTGCTGCAGGACCTCTCCATCGGCGTCGTCACCCTCAACGCCGAGCAGCAGCGGCTGATCGAGGACATGCTGGACGAGCGGCGCAGGGGCGATCCGGCGCTCGAGCCGTTCTTCAGCGGCCAGCGCGGCGAGCCGGTCTTCGTCAAGAACCTGGAGACGGTACAGGGCGACCAGCGCGACGTGATCCTGCTGAGCCTCGCCTACGGGCCGACGTCGCCCGACGCGCCGGCGATGGCGATGAACTTCGGCCCGCTCAACCGGGCGGGCGGCGAGCGGCGGCTCAATGTCGCGATCACCCGCGCGACGACGGAGGTCATGCTGTTCGCGAGCTTCGATTCGGCGATGATCGACCTGTCGCGGACGCAGGCCGCCGCCGTCCGCGACCTCAAGACCTACATGGAGTTCGCGGAGCGCGGGCCTGCGGCGCTCGGCCAGGCGGTGACGCTCGCCGCCGACGACCGCTACGATTCCGACTTCGAGTTCGCCGTCGCGGCCGGCCTGCGCGACCGGGGCTGGACGCTCCGCACCCAGGTCGGCGTCTCCCGCTTCCGGATCGACATCGGGATCGTTCACCCGGACGCGCCGGGTCGTTTCCTCGCCGGCGTGGAGTGCGACGGCGCCGCCTATCATTCCTCGCCGACCGCGCGGGACCGCGACCGGGTCAGGCAGGCCGTGCTGGAACGGCTCGGCTGGTGGTTGCTCCGCGTCTGGTCGACCGACTATTTCCTGGAAGCCGACCGCGTCCTCGACGAGGTCCACGACCGGCTGAACGATCTGCTGCGGGAAGATCGCGCGGCCGTCGAAGCGGCGGCGGCAGGGGCGGCGGGCGACGCTGACTCTTCCGCCGCGGACCCGGAACCGCCGATCCCGGAGCTGTCTTCGCAGCCCGAACCCGACACGGATGCGGCGACCTTGGACGGCCCGGCGCGGTCTGCCGAAGCGGCCGACCTCTTCCGGTCCGACGATGCGGCGGCCTTTCCGCCGCTGCCGGACGCCGACGCGGATCGCTTCTACGACCCGGACTACCGCCGGACCCTGGCCGCCCTCGCCGCCGGGCTGATCGACCGGGAAGGCCCCATCACCTTCGCCCGCCTCAGCGAGCGGATCGCCAGACTGCACGGCTTCCAGCGCACTGGCTCGGCGATCAAGCAGCATGTCTGGCAGGCGGTCGAGCGCGCTCGCGTCCATCACAAGACGCCGGATGGCCACACGCTGTTCTGGCCGGACGGCGAGACGCCCCGGACGATACTGCCGTTTCGCGGCCTTGATGGCGCGGGGCCGACGCGCGCCTTCGCCGACCTGCCCTATCCCGAAAAGCTCGGCCTCGTCGCCGAGGCGCGCGCCGCCGGCGGCGACGCTTTTCACGACGAGGTCTTGCGCCGGCTCGACCTCAGGCGCGCGGGCGCCGCCCTCCGCGCCGAGCTCGACCAACTCGCCGAAAACCTCGATTCTGCGCGCGACGCCTGACGATTCGCTTGCTATCCTCGCGTACAAAAGATTCGGCGAGCGGGGTTCGCCGACCGAGATCTGGGGGCGTGGATGTACGATGTCGTCATCGTCGGCGGCGGCCTGCATGGCGGGTTCGCCGCCTGGCACCTGAAACGGCGCGAGCCGGCCATGAAGATCGCGGTGGTCGAGCGCGATCCGACCTACGAACATGCCGCCTCCGCCCGCTCCAACGCCGGCGTGCGCGTGCTGTTCAGCCAGGAAGAAAACCTGCGCATGTCGCAATACGGCCACGAGGTCTATGGCGGCTTCGCGGACCTGATGGCGGTGGACGGCGAGCCGCAGCCGCTGTCGTTCTGGCGACAGGGCTATCTCTTCATCGCGAATACGCCGGCGCAGGCCGACGACATGGCCGCCAACTACGAGGTTCAGACGAAGCTCGGCGCCGAAGCCGACCTGATCGACGCCGCCGAACTGAAGCGCCGCTTCCCCTCGCTCAACACCGACGACGTGCTCTTGGCCGCCCATTCGCCGAAGGATGGTTGGATCGATCCCTATGGCGCGCTGACCGGCGTCAAGCGGAAGAACCGGTCGATGGACGTCGAATATATCGACGCGGTCGTCGCCGGCTTCGACGTCGCGGACGGCCGGGTCCGGTCGGCGCGGCTCGAAGACGGCCGGACGCTCGAGGGCGAGTGGTTCCTGAATACGACCGGCGCCTGGGCGCCGGAGATCACCAGGCTTCTGGGCTTCGACATCCCGGTTGCGCCCCTGCCGCGCATCACCTTCTATTTCGAGTGCCGGGAGACGATCGAGCCGCAATGCCTGACGATCGACGGGCGCGGCTGCAGCTTCAAGCCGGAAGGCAAGGGCTTCGTCACCGGGCACACCCGCTTCGAGCGCGCAGGCGCCTTCGACTGGGTCGTGCACGAAGAGCGGTTCGAGGCGGAGAACTGGCCGCTCGTGGCGCACCGCGTGCCGGCCTTCCAGACGATCAAGCTGCAGAACGCCTGGGCCTGCCATTACGCGCTGTCGGAATGGGACGGCAACGCCCTGATCGGCGCCTGGCCCGGCCAGCCGGCCAACTTTTTGATGGCCACGGGCTTTTCCGGCCATGGCCTGCAGCAAGCGCCGGCGAGCGGGCGGGCGCTCTCCGAACTGATCCTGGACGGCGGCTTCCGGACGCTCGACCTGTCGCGGTTCGCCGCATCCCGCGTCGTCGAGGGCCGCAAGGAGCCGGAACGGGGCGTGAAGGCCTGAGATGTCGGGCGCGCCGAAGCGATATCCCCTGCCGAAGCGTCTCGACGCCGCGCTCAGCGAGCAGGCCTACGCCAATCTGCGCGCCATGAACGCCCGCTGGGGCCTGTCGAACAATTATCTGCTGACCGTCCTTCTGGAGAACGTCAACACGGTCGCCGACCAGGAGGACCTGGACCGGGCCTTCCGCCGGTTCATCGATCAGCACGGCGCGCCGGACGCCGGCGGCGAGTAGGCAGAGGAAAGCCCCGGCCCGCGATCAAGCGAACCGGGGCGTCCGGAGAGAGGGGGCGGAAGGCGCCTCTACAGGCGGCCCGCCACGTTCTCCCAGTTCACCATGTTGTCCAGGAACGCCTTCACGTAGTCGGGGCGGCGGTTCCGGTAGTCGATGTAATAGGAATGCTCCCAGACGTCGCAGCCGAGCAGGCACTTCTGGCCCGAGAAGCAGAGCGGGTTCACGCCGTTCGGGGTCGAGGTCACCTCAAGCTTGCCGCCATTGTCGACGAGCCAGGCCCAGCCCGAGCCGAACTGGCCGGCGGCCTTCGCGACGAAGGCTTCCTTGAAGGCGTCGACGGAGCCGAAATCGGCCTTGATGCGGTTTTCCAGCTCGCCCGGAATCGACCCGCCGCCCTGCGGCTTCATCATTTCCCAGAACTGAATGTGGTTCCAATGCTGCGAAGCATTGTTGAACACGCCCGCCTTATCGGCCACGTTGTACGTCTTCTTGACGATATCCTCGAGCGACATCGACGCGAACTCGGTGTCCTTGACGAGGTTGTTGAGGTTCGTGACGTAGGTCTGGTGGTGCTTGTCGTGATGAAACTCCAACGTCTCTTGCGACATGTACGGACCCAGCGCGTCGTGCGCATACGGCAGGTCGGGCAGTTCGAAAGCCATGTCATCCCCCTTCAGGAACTAGGTGTTATCGCGTCGGCGCGCGGCACGCGCTCACGCGACTATCTTAGCTTGGCGCAACCGCGTGTCGAGGCTTTGGCGTGACCGATCCCTTCGGCCCCGCGATCGTCGTCGCGCGCGCGTCGCGCTCGCCCATGGAACGCGCGGCGGCGGCACTTGATCCCGATCGGTACCGGATTTTTTGCGCGACCTACGCTTCGATGCGCGTCATCGACGACTATGTCGACGACCGTTTCCTCGCCATGCCGGCGCCGGATCGCGCCGCGTTACGCGGCGACGCGCGGACCGCGGTCTACGGCTGGCGGGACGGCGCGATCGGAGCGCTCGTC
>DAINCG010000334.1:4782-5480 GCA_036732525.1 Pseudomonadota bacterium
GGCGCCGCCGGACCGGAGGACGCGCCTTTCGCGGAAACGCACGCGGCGCTTGCCGCCGCGCACGCCATGGCGCGGATCGACCCGGACCCCTGGACGCGGCTCGCCGGCGCGATGATGCGCGACGTCGAGGAGCGGCCGATGGCGGACTGGGACGCGTTCCTGGCCTATGCCGAGGGCGCGACCGCGGCGCCGGCGGCCGTCTTCATCGAGATCCTGGCGCTCGCCGAAGGCGCTGAAGGTCGCCTCGTCAGCCGGCTGGGGGGCCCGGCGGTCGCGCGCATCCGCAATTCCGCCATCCTGCTCTATCTCGTGCACATCATGCGGGACCTGAAGAACGACGCCGGCAAGGGACCGGAGCTGCTGACCGTGCCGGCGAGCCTGTTCGCCGAACTCGGGACGGACGCCGCCGGCTTCGCCGCGCGCGCCGCCGCGGAGCCGGATCTGGTCGCCGCCGCGCAGGCCAAGGTCGCGGCCTTCGCCGAACGCTTCCTCCTGCCGGCGCTGGCCGAACTCGCCGCTCTCGACGAGCAGCTCGAACCGGCGGATGCGGCCGTCCTCCGGGGCCTCTGCACGCCCTATATCGAACGCTATGAACGCTTCCACGCCGCAATCGGATGAGGATTTCTGCGCGGATGCGGTGCGCGCGGAGGACAGCGACCGCTATCTGATCGCGCTGTTCAAGCCGCCGCGCATCCGTC
>DAINCG010000335.1:0-5446 GCA_036732525.1 Pseudomonadota bacterium
CCCAGGGCAGGACGTAGCCCATGAACGCCGTCGCCATCATCAACAGCAGGATGACGACGCCCAGGATCCACAACAACTCGCGCGGCGCCTTGTAGGAGCCGTAGTAGAGCCCGCGGAAGATGTGGATGTAGACGACGATGAAGAAGAAGGACGCGCCGTTCATGTGGATGTAGCGCACCAGCCAGCCGAAATTGACGTCGCGCATGATCCGCTCGACCGACGCGAACGCGTAGTCGACATGGGCGGTGTAGCTCATCGACAGCACGATGCCGGACACGATCATCAGCACCAGCACGAAGCCGGCGAGACTGCCGAAATTCCAGAAATAGTTCAGGTTTTTCGGCGTCGGATATTCGTGCAGCTCATGGTGCATCATCGAGAAGACCGGCAGGCGGTACTCGATCCACCGGACGATCGGGTTCTGGAATTCGGGCGTGCTCATGTCGCTCAACCGATCTTGATGCGGGTTTCGCTCAGGAACTCATAGGGCGGCACGGCGAGGTTCGCCGGCGCCGGGCCCTTCCGGATGCGTCCGGAGGTGTCGTAGTGCGAGCCGTGGCAGGGACAGAACCAGCCGCCGAAATCGCCCTTCGAGTCGCCGGGCTTCTGGCCGAGCGGGATGCAGCCGAGATGCGTGCACACGCCGACAAGGACGAGCCATTGCGACTCGCCCTCCTTGACCCGGTCCACGTCCGGCGCCGGGTCGGGCAGGTCGTCGACGTCGACGCTCCGCGCGGCTTCGATTTCGGCTTCCGTCCGGTGGCGGATGAACGTCGGCTTGCCGCGCCAGACGACGGTGATCGCCTGGCCGACCGCGACCGAGCTGATGTCCACCTCGGTCGAGGCGAGCGCCAACGTGTCGGCGGCCGGATTCATCGTGTCGATGAACGGCCAGACCGCCGCGGCGAGGCCGACGGCGCCCATGGCCCCTGTGGCCATGTACAGAAAGTCGCGCCGACCTTCGTCCATCTCGCCGTCGTCGGCGACCGTCGCGGCGGCTGCTTCTGCCGAATCCGACATGCGCGCAATATCCCTGATCGTGTGGAATTTAGCCCGATTGGACTTACCCCATGGCGGGAGGCGGCCCAAGTCGCTTGTTCCACTTAGCGTCATTATGACGCGCGAATGGGCGACGTCTTCCAAATTATGGCCCATGTTGCGAAATATCCTTGCCGGACAGCAGGAAGGCGATGGTTTGCGGCTTGCGCTGATCCAGCCCGAAATCCCACAGAACGTCGGCGCGGCGCTCAGGCTCTGCGCCTGTCTCGGCGTCGGCGTCGACCTCGTCGGGCCGTTCGGCTTCGTGCTGTCGGACCGGCGCCTGCGCCGGGCGGGCATGGACTACATCGAGCTCGCCGACACGCGCCGCTATAGCGGCTGGACGGCGTTCGCGGAGGCGACGCCGGCCCGAAAGCTGCTGTTGACCACCGCGGGCGACCGGAGCTTGTACGGGTTCGCGTTCCGGGCGGACGACGTCGTGATGGTCGGGTCGGAATCCGCCGGCGCGCCCGAATGCGCACACACGGCGGCCGCCGCGCGGCTAAGATTGCCGATGCGCGCCGGCGCGCGGTCGTTCAACGTCGCGTTGGCGGCGGCGCTTGCGCTCGGGGAAGCGCTCCGGCAGACCGGCGGACTGCCGGACGACGGCGAGGAGAGGGCATGACGGAGATCGAGCGCCGGAAGGCGGCGGCGAGCGAATGGTTCGGCGCGCTGCGCGACCGGATCTGCGCGGAGTTCGAGGCGATCGAGGACGCTTTATCGGGCGGGCCGCACGGCGACCTGGCGCCTGGCCGCTTCGAACGCACGTCCTGGGAGCGGCCGGCGGTGAACGGCGACCCCGAGTCCGGTCCTGGCGGCGGCGGCGTCATGTCCGTGATGCGCGGCCGCGTGTTCGAAAAGGTCGGCGTCAACGTGTCGACGGTCTGGGGCGCCTTCTCGGACGAGTTTCGCGGCCAGATTCCCGGCACCGAATCCGATGCGGGATTCTGGGCGAGCGGCATTTCGCTCGTCGCCCACATGCGGAACCCGCACGTGCCCGCGGTGCATATGAACACCCGCCACATCGTCACCGGCCAGGCCTGGTTCGGCGGCGGCGCCGACCTGACGCCGATGTTTCCGGAAAATCACGCCGACGACGCAGCCGCGTTCCATGCGGCGCTCAAGGCCGCCTGCGACCGGGCGGACCCGGGCTACTATGCCGAATACAAGGCATGGTGCGACCGCTACTTCTTCCTGCCGCACCGGAATGAGCCGCGCGGGCTCGGCGGCATCTTCTACGACCGCCTGCAAAGCGGCGACTGGGCGGCGGACTTCGCCTTCACCCAAGACGTCGGCAAGGCCTTTCTCGACGTCTACCCCCGCATCGTGCGCGCCCGGATGAACCAGCCCTGGACCGAGGCGGAACGGGAGCGCCAGCTCGTCCGGCGGGGACGCTATGTCGAATTCAATCTGATCCACGATCGCGGCACGAAATTCGGCCTGATGACCGGCGGCAACACCGAAGCCATCCTGATGTCGCTGCCGCCGGAGGCGAAGTGGCCATGAAGTCGCCGCATTCCTTGTGGATAAGTTGAACGGGCCGTGATGGACCGCGATTCCCGAGGTGGTCTAGCTTGGCCCGAACGGCCCGATTCGCGTGGCCAGAGCGTGAGGATCCGGGGGCGATGGATCAGCGAACGCCGTCTTTCGAAGCCCTGTCGCCGCGCTTTCGCGGCTTCGATGCCTATTTCGACGCAGAGATTGCGCCGCATGCGCCGGCGCTGATTCCCCGGGCGGCGGAGCGCCGCCGGATGTCCGTCGGCCTTCAGGCCCTGATCGCCGTCGCGGCGATCTATCTGGCGACTGCGCCCTTCGCGCTGATCGCCTATCCGGACGCGACGGAAGCCTTCCGGCCGTTCGCGATCGTCAGTTACTTCATCGTGTTGCCGGGCGTCCTGTTCGGGGTCCTGGCGCCGCGTGACGCCGAAGCGCAGCTTTCGATCGCCGCCGACGCCTGGGCGGCCGCCCGGCGGCGGATCGCCGCCTTCTTCGGCTTCGATCACGCGCCGCCGCCGCGGCCGGAAGCGTTGAAGCGCTTCATCGAAATCTGTCCGGCGCCGGGACATGCCGTCCGCTTCGAAGCGCGCGAACGCATCGTCGGCCGCATCCGGAACGGCGCCGCGGCCGGCGTCGTCGTCGAACTTGTCGAAGGCGCGCTCGGCGATGTTCCGGTCGCCATGTGCGCGATGCGCTTCGGCGGCCGCGCCTACGGCGTCGGCGCGCTGCTCGACGACCGGATCCCCAATGTCGACCGGCGCGGCCTCGAATCGATGCGCATGCCGTCCCCGCCGAACGCTCGCAATATCGCCGCCTTCGCCGAAAATGCAGAGATGGCGGAACGCCTGGTCAACGCCGAAACCCTGGCGGCGTTCGAGGATATCCGTGAGGAAACCGCGTCGAGCGCGGTCAACCTCGCCGTCGTGGACGACGCGGCCCGCATGTACTTCGCGTTGACGGAGCCCGTGTTCGCTGTCGGCGACCACGCGCCGGACGCAATGTCGGTCGGCCACGCGCTGCACGATTACGACGCGCTGGTCCGCATGGCGGAAGCGCTGACGCCGATCTTCAGGCGGAATTGACCGGCCGGGCGCTAGGCATCCGCCCTAAAGACGCCACTTTATCCCCGTTTGACACGCAATCGCTTGTTGCCGGCCGCGCCCTGTGGCCGGTATCCTACAACATCTAGGCGTCAGGGGTCCTTTATGCGGAATATCTTGAAAGTCATCGGCGCAGCCTTCGCGTTCACCGCCATCGCGGCGCAGCCGGTCCAGGCCGCGCCGGAAACAGCGGAGGTCGAGGCGCCGACGCTGCGCGACGACGACGTGTTCTACGGCGACGCGAACGCGTCCGTCACCATCGTGGAATATGCCTCGCTGACCTGCCCGCATTGCGCCAACTTCCATCTGGAAACCTTGCCCAGCCTGAAGAAAGGCGCGCTCGCCGACGGCAAGGCCCGGCTGATCTACCGCGACTTCCCGCTCGACGGCCTGGCGCTGCGCGCGTCCGCGCTCGCCCGCTGCGGCGGCCCGGACCGGCGTCTCGCGATCGTCGAGCTGCTGTTCGAAAGTCAGCAAAGCTGGGCCCGTTCCCAGGACCCGATCGGCGCGCTCGCCCAGATCGGCAAGCTGGCGGGTCTGAAGGAAGAGCAGTCCCGCGCCTGCATGGAGGATCGCGGCATGTTCGACCGGATCATCGCCGAGGCGCAGGAAGGCGAGCAGAAGCATGGCGTGCGCTCGACGCCCAGCTTCGTCGTCGATCGGACGCTCTATCGCGGCGGCCTGACGGCGGACGAAATGAACGAGGTCATCGACGCGCTGGCCAAGTAGGGCCGGACGCGGAACTGCAGGAGGCCCGGCCCGATGGCGAACATCGTCCGGCTCAAGCTCGCGGGGTTCAAGTCCTTCGTCGAATCGACGGAGATCGCGATTCCCCCTGGGCTCACCGGCATCGTCGGTCCGAACGGCTGCGGCAAGTCCAACGTCGTCGAAGCGCTGCGCTGGGCGATGGGCGAGACGTCGGCCAAGCAGTTGCGCGGCGACGGCATGGACGACGTTATCTTCGCCGGCGCATCGGGACGGCCGTCCCGGAACCATGCGGAAGTGTCGATCGGGCTCAGCGATCCCGACGGCGCGTTTCCCGCGCCCTGGATCGGCCAGGCCGAGCTTGAGATCGCGCGCAAGATCGAACGGGGCGGCGGGTCGACCTACCGGGTGAACGGCCGCGAGACGCGGGCGCGCGACGTGCAGACGCTGTTCGCCGACCTGGCGTCGGGCGCGCGCTCGGCGGCCATCGTCAGCCAGGGTCAGATCGGCGCGTTCGTCGTCGCAAAGCCCGAGCAGCGGCGCGGCATTCTGGAGGAGGCCGCTGGCGTCGCCGGTCTCCGGGCGCGGCGTCATGAGGCGACGCTGCGTCTGAACGCGGCGGAAGCGAATCTGGAACGGCTCGACGACGTCCTGACCGGCTTCGACAATCAGTTGACCGGTCTGCAGCGTCAGGCGCGGCAGGCGAAGCGCTTCCGCAACCTCTCCGACCTGATCCGCGCGGCCGAAGCCGCGGCCTTCCTCGCACGATGGCGCCTTGCGGAGGCGGGCCGCGCCAAGGCGGAAGAGGCGTCCCGCGCCGCGGAGGCGGCCGTCGCCGGCGCCGCCGCGGCCGCCGCATCGGCGGAACGGCTCGCGGCCGAAGCCGCCGCCGCATTGCCGGCCGCGCGCCGGGAAGAAGCGGAAGCCGCGGCGGCGCAGCAGCGCCTGCGCATCGAGCTCGAACGGATCGACGCCGAACGCCGGCGCCGCGCCGACGCCCGGAAGTCGGCGGAGGAGCGGCTGGAGGACGTCAAGCGGGATCGGGAACGGGAAGCCGCGCGGGTCGAGTCGGCCAAGGCTGCGATCGAGCGTCTGCAGGCGGAAGC
>DAINCG010000336.1:0-3333 GCA_036732525.1 Pseudomonadota bacterium
GTTGCTCGACCGGATCGATATGCGCGTCGAGGCGCCGCGCGTCACCGCCGCCGACCTCGGCCTGCCGCCGCCGGCGGAGGGTTCGGCCGAAGTCGCGGCCCGCGTCCTTGCGGCGCGGGAGCGGCAGGCCGCGCGCTTCCGGGATCTCGGCGCGCCGAAGGAGACGCGCGTCAACGCCCATGCCGACGGCGACGTCCTGGCCGCCGCGGCCCGACCTGATTCCGCCGCGCGGGAACTTCTGGAGACGGCGGCCGAACGCCTTCGCCTCTCGGCGCGCGGCTATGTCCGCGTGCTGCGCGTGGCATTGACGCTGGCCGACCTAGCCGAAGCGCCGCATGTCGGCCGCGCCCACGTGGCGGAGGCGCTTTCCTACCGCACGCACTGAAGGGGGTCTGCGATGACATCGGAACCGCTGACGCCCGCGCCCGCCGACGCGGATGCGCGGCGCGCCGTCCGGCCCGTGCCCGTCTATGCCGCCGAAGCGGCGCCAAAGGTCGATCTGGCGATGCTCGACCGGGCGCGCGCGACGCTCGCAAAGGTCGACGAGATTGTCGTGCCGCCGCGCGACGCGACGGCGTTTCGCGTTCCGGCCGGCCAGTTCTTCCGCATCCGTTCGGTCGAAGGGCCGCAGGTCGGCGACCTGAATCTCTGGGCGGCGGACAATCTCGACGAGCGCTTCTATTCCGGCAAGACGCGGGCTCTCCACGGCACGCATCTCGACCGGGGCGATAGGATGTGGAGCGGCTTCCCCTATCTCCGGCCGATGGCGACGATCACCTGGGACACGCTGGATTGGTACGGCCAGGACGACTTCGGCGGCGCCGTCCACGACGTCATCGGCACGCGCTGCGACCCATACACCAACCGCCTGCTCGGCGGCGATCCCTATCACCATTGCTGCCATTCGAACCTGACCCGCGCGCTTGGGGCGGCGGCCGGCCTGCCGCTCGGATCGGCCGAGCCGCTGGTGCATGATGTGCTGAACGTCTTCATGTGCACGGGCTTCGACCGCGCCACAGGGCGCTACTTCATGAAGGCGAGCCCGGTCCGGCCCGGCGACTACCTGGAGCTCTTCGCCGAGATCGATCTCCTCGCCGGCCTCTCTGCCTGTCCCGGCGGGGACTGTTCGGCCTCGCATTCGAGCGACGCGGCCGCGTGCTATCCGCTGCTTGTCGAGATCCTGGCGCCCGACCCGAAGGCGCTCGAAGGTTGGACGCCGCCTCGGGCGTCCGACTACGACCTGAGCCACGGCGCCGGCTAGCGGGCGGCTTTCCCGCGGGCGGCCGCTCCATTATGCTCCGACGCGACACGCATGCGGGCGCGACGCGCCATCAGGGAGCAACAGCACAATGTCCGACGGAGTAAATCGTCAGGTCGCGATCCCGGCCCTTCTGGCCGACCACAAGGATATGCTGATCGTGACCGGCCTTGCCGGTTCGGCCAAGGATATCGGCGCGCTGACCAAGGACGCCGACAACACCTTCACCATGGCGGGCGCCATGGGCGGCGCGACGGCGATGGGCCTCGGCCTCGCGCTGGCGCAGCCGGACAAGCGGGTCGTCGTCGTGACGGGCGATGGCGAACTCTTGATGAACCTTTCGTCGCTGGCGACGGTCTCGGTCGCGAAGGCGCCCAATCTTTCGATCGTCTGCGTCGATAACGGCCACTACCAGGAAACCGGCGACCAGGAGAGCCACACCTCCCAGGGCGTCGATCTCGCGGCGATCGCGTCCGGCTCCGGCATCAAGACCTGCCGGACCGTCACGACGATGGAAGAGGTGGAGGACGCCCGGAAGCTGCTCGCCGGCGCCAACGACACCTGCTTCATCCACCTGAAGATCGACCGCACCCCGCCGCCGACCTTCAAGCGCGATATGGACGCGGCCAACGTGAAGACCCGCTTCCGCAAGGCGCTGCTGGGCGTCAGCTGACCGGAGACGCCATGCCGACGGCCGCCCGCAAACCGACGGAATCCCTGACGGTCGACCTCCCGAAGACGGAGGCCGACTTCATCCGGGACCTGGTGGCGAGCGGCCGCTTCCCCTCGGCCGCCGCGGCGCTCGAAGCCGGCCTCCAGGCGCTCCGCGACGCGGACGCCTCGCCCCATGACGGCGACCCGGAATTCGAACGCTTCCTCGTCGAAGAGGTCGGGCCGACCTACGACGCGATGATGGCGGATCCGAGCCGGCTGAAGTCGATCGACGAAGCGCTTCGGGAATTCGAAGCCTATGTCGAAGCCCGTACGAAAGCCGGCGATTGAAGCGTAGGCGCGTCGAAATCGACAGCGCCGCGCGCGCCGATCTACGCGACATTTTCGATGCCATTAGGCCGCATTCCGGAACCGAAACGGCGCGCCGCTTTGTCCATGATATCTTCGCGTTCTGCAAAGGCCTCGAAATTGGGTCGGAGCGCGGCAGTGTTCGCGCGTCGGTTCGACCGGGGCTTCGCGCCATAGGATTTCGAAAGCGGGTGACGGTTGTATTCGCCGTCGATGGTGACGTCGTAAAGGTCGCTCGGATCTTCTACGGCGGCCAGGATTGGGAGCGTCGCTTCTGATCGCCCCTGCTGGCGGCGGCTGGCTGTCCCATGTTATCCACAGGCGTTTCGGCCGCGCTGGCGCGGCGTATAGGTGACGTCTAATGGATCAAGCCTCGATCATCCGCGAGATCGCGCTGGCGGAAGCCGGGCGCGCGGGCGCGTTGTTGCCGATCCTCGTCGCGGTCAACCGGCGCTTCGGCCACGTGCCACAGGATGCCGAAGAAATTGTGGCGGACGCGCTGAACATCTCCCGCGCCGATGTCGCCGGCGTGATCGCATTCTACGAGGATTTCCGCCGCGCGCCTCCCGGGCGGACGGTCGTACAGGTCTGCCGGGCCGAAGCCTGCCAGGCGGCCGGCGGAGCCGCGATCGCCGCGCACGCCGAAGCCCGCCTCGGCTGTGGTTTCGGCGAGATGTCGGCCGACGGCGCCGCGTCGCTGGAAGCGATCTACTGCTTCGGCAATTGCGCCCTGGCGCCGGCCGCTCGTATCGGCGACCATTTGATCGGTCGGGCGACGCCCGCGACGTTCGATGCGGCGCTCGCGGACGGGGCCGCTGAGGCATGACCCGGGTCTTTGTCCCGAAGGATTCCGGCGCCCGGTCGGTTGGGGCCGACGCCGTCGCGGCCGCGTTCCAGGCGGCGGGCGCGGAGGTGATCCGCACCGGTTCGCGCGGCCTCTACTGGCTGGAGCCGATGGCCGAGATCGAGACGGACAAGGGCCGCATCGCCTATGGGCCGTTGGCGCCCGACGATGCGGCGGCCGTGCTCGCGGGCGGATCAGAGAAGCGGCTCGG
>DAINCG010000336.1:3487-5442 GCA_036732525.1 Pseudomonadota bacterium
GGCGCCCGACGACGTCATCGCCGCCATTCAGGCGAGCGGCCTGCGCGGCCGCGGCGGGGCGGGCTTCCCGGCCGGGATCAAATGGCGGACGGTCGCGGACGCCGCCGGCGCGGAGAAGTACATCGTCTGCAACGCGGACGAGGGCGACAGCGGCACCTTCGCCGACCGCATGCTGATGGAGGGCGACCCCTTCCTGCTGCTGGAGGGCATGGCGATCGCCGGCTACGCCGTCGGCGCGACGCGGGGCTACATCTACCTCCGAAGCGAATATCCGGACGCGGAGGCGACGCTCACGCAAGCGATCCGGCGCGCGCCCTTCCTCGCGGGCGGCCGGGCCGGGCTCGATTTCACGATCGAACTGCGCGTCGGCGCCGGGGCCTATATCTGCGGCGAGGAAACCGCGCTTCTGGAGAGCCTGGAGGGGAAGCGCGGCATGTCGCGGGCGAAGCCGCCGCTGCCGGCGATCGCGGGCTTCATGGCGGCGTCGGCGGTCGTCAACAACGTGCTCACGCTGGCGGCTGCGCCATCGGTCCTGGCCGACGGGGCGGAGGCCTACGCGGCGCTCGGCAGCGGCCGCTCCAAGGGCACGATGCCGTTCCAGCTTTCCGGCAACGTCAAGCGGCCGGGGCTCTACGAGGCGCCGTTCGGCCTCTCGCTCCGCACGCTGGTCGAGGATTGGGGCGGCGGCACGGCGAGCGGACGGGCAGTGCGCGCGGTTCAGGTCGGCGGGCCCTTGGGCGCCTACTTCCCGGACAGCCTGCTCGACACGCCGCTCGACTACGAGGCCTTCGCGGCGGCCGGCGGCATGCTCGGCCATGGCGGCGTCGTCGTCTTCGACGACACGGTCGACATGGCGGCGCAGGCCCGCTTCGCCTTCGCCTTCTGCGCCCATGAAAGCTGCGGCAAGTGCACGCCCTGCCGCATCGGCGCCCAGCGCGGCGTCGAGGTGGTCGACCGCATCGTCGCGAACGAGAACAGGACGCAGAACCACGTCGTTCTGGACGACCTGCTGGAGTTGATGCGCGACGGATCGCTCTGCGCTCTCGGGGGTTTGACCCCTGTCCCGGTCCAGTCGGCGTTAGACTGGTTCCGGGAGGATTTCGAGAAGGAGACCGGACGATGACGCTCTATCGCGAAATCGATCTCGGCACGCCGACGCCCAAATCGGAAGCGACAATCCGGCTGTCGATCGACGGCCGCGAAGTCGTCGCCCCCGAAGGCGCTTCGATCATGCACGCCGCCATGCTGGCGGGCGTCGCGATCCCGAAGCTCTGCGCGACCGACCGGCTGGAGGCCTACGGCTCCTGCCGGCTCTGCCTCGTCGAGATTGAGGGTCGGAAGGGGACGCCGTCCTCCTGCACGACGCCGGTCCAGGACGGCCTCGTCGTCTCGACCGACACGGAACGGCTGCGCAAGCTCCGCCGCGGCGTGATGGAGCTCTATATCTCCGACCACCCGCTCGACTGCCTGACCTGTGCGGCGAACGGCGACTGCGAACTGCAGGACATGGCGGCCGTCACGGGCCTCCGTGAGGTGCGTTACGGTTACGATGGCGCCAATCACCTCGCCGCCGAGAAGGACGAGTCCAACCCCTATTTCAGCTTCGACCCGGCGAAGTGCATCGTCTGCAATCGCTGCGTCCGCGCCTGCGCCGAAGTGCAGGGGACCTTCGCGCTGACCAATCTCGGCCGCGGCTTCGGCTCGACCATTTCCGCCGGCGGGCCGGACGCGGACTTCCTGACGTCGGAGTGCGTATCCTGCGGCGCCTGCGTCGACGCCTGCCCGACGGCGACGCTGATCGAGAAGCCGGTCGCGGAGCACGGCCTGCCCGACCGGACGGTCGTCACCACCTGCGCCTATTGCGGCGTTGGCTGTTCCTTCAAGGCGGAGCTCAAGGGCGACCAGGTGCTGCGCATGTCGCCCCTGAAGGCGGGCGGCGCCAATGCCGGCCATTC
>DAINCG010000337.1:0-5441 GCA_036732525.1 Pseudomonadota bacterium
CGAAACGGTCGGGCTCACCATGCGCTTTGGCGCGTTCACCGCGCTCGACGACGTCTCGCTCCGCATCCGGCCGGGCTCATTCCACGCGCTGCTCGGTGAGAACGGCGCAGGCAAGTCGACGCTCGTCAAATGCATCATGGGCTTCAACCGGCCGACCGCCGGCGCCGTTCTTGTCGACGACCATGAGGCGCTTATCCCCGACCCGCGCGCCGCCCATGCCCTCGGCCTCGGCATGGTCTACCAGCACTTCACGCTCGCAGGTTCGCTGACCGCGGCGGAGAACCTGCTGATCAGCCGCGACGACCCGCCGGCCGCCGTCGACTGGCGGAAGGAGCGCGCCGCGCTCGAAGCCTTCATGGCCGGCATGCCGTTCCAGGTGCCGCTCGACCAGCCGGTCGACCGCCTGGCCGCCGGCGAGAAACAGAAGCTCGAACTCCTGAAGCAGCTCTATCTGGGGCGCCGCTTCCTCATCCTAGACGAGCCCACTTCGGTGCTGACGCCGGCGGAGGCGGACGAGCTGCTCGGCATGGTCCGCGGCCTGACGCAATCGGACGGGCTGACCGTGCTCATGATCACGCACAAATTCCGCGAGGTCACCGCATTCGCCGACGAGGTCTCGGTCCTCAGGCGCGGCAAGTATGCCGGCGGCGGCGCGGTCGCCAGCCTCTCGCACGACGACATGGCGGCGATGATGATCGGCGAACGCATCATCGCGGCCCAGCCCGAACGCGAAGGGACCGTCGGCGCGCCGGTGCTCAGCATCAAGGACGTCGCGGCGACGGATCGGACGGGTCTGAAGCAGATTCGCATCGACGACCTGGTCGTCCGTTCGGGCGAGATCGTTGGCGTCGCCGGCATCTCCGGCAACGGCCAGACCGAACTGGTCGAGGTGCTGGCCGGCCAGCGCGCGATCGAGGCGGGCGAGATCGCGGTCAAGGGCGCGCCTTATCACGCGACGCGGAAGGAGGCGCGGCAGGCGCGCGTGCGCTACCTGCCCGAAGAGCCGCTGCGCAACGCCTGCGCGCCCCGGATGAGCGTGGCCGAGAACATCTCCTTCCACGACTTCGACCGGACGGAGAGCGGCGGCGATCGCATCTGGCTGGATCGCGGGGGAATGGCCCGCCGCGCCCGCGAACTCGCCGCCGCCTTCAACGTGCGCATGGCCTCCATCGAAAGCCCGATCGCCTCGCTTTCGGGCGGCAACGTCCAGCGCGCGACGCTGGCCCGTGAGCTTTCGGGCGAGGTCGACCTGCTGATCGTCTCGAACCCGTGCTTCGGGCTCGATTTCTCCGCCGTCGCCGACATTCGCGGGCGCATCATGGCCGCCCGGAACGCCGGCGCCGCCGTCTTCCTGTTCAGCGAGGACCTGGACGAGATTCTGGAGCTGGCCGACCGCATCCTCGTCATGTCCGAAGGCCGCATCGTCTACGAGACGCCGGGCGAGGGCGCGGACGTCGCGGAGATCGGCCGCAACATGGCGGGACACGCCTGATGGCGGACGTTGCGGCCGAACCGTTTCCGTTCCCGCTTGACGCCAGCGCGGCGGCGCTGATCGTGATCGACATGCAGCGCGACTTCATCGAGCCCGGCGGCTTCGGCGCGAGTCTCGGCAACGACGTCAGCCTCCTGCAGGCGATCGTGCCGACGACGGCCGCGCTGATCGACGGCTGCCGGAAAGCCGGGCTGCCGGTCATCCACACGCGGGAGTGCCACCGCCCCGACCTCTCCGATTGCCCGCCCGCCAAGCGGACGCGCGGCAAACCGAGCCTGCGGATCGGCGATCCGGGCCCGATGGGGCGCATCCTCGTCGCGGGCGAACCAGGCGCCGAGATCGTGCCGGAACTCCGGCCGCTTCCGGGCGAGCATGTCATCGACAAGCCGGGCAAGGGAGCGTTCTACGCGACGCCGCTCGCCGAAATTCTGGCGGACCTGAAGACGCGGCAACTGCTCTTCGCGGGCGTCACGACGGAAGTCTGCGTGCAGACGACGATGCGGGAGGCGAACGACCGCGGCTTCGAATGCCTGCTCGCGACCGACGCGACCGAAAGCTATTTCCCCGAATTCAAGGCGGCGACGCTCCGGATGATCGCCGCCCAGGGCGCCATCGTCGGCTGGACCGCCGCAACGTCCGCCATTCTGGAGGCCCTCGATGCCCGAGACCAAGACTGAACCAGCCCCCCTGGCATTCGCCGGCATGATCCAGGGCGGCTGGAAGGACCAGACGTTCGAGCCTTTCCGCGAGGGCGTCGAAATCTGCCGCCTGGTCGACGGCGAGCCGGCAGTCGCGCTGCTCCGCTACGCCCCCGGCGCCTCCGTGCCGCGCCATTTGCATGAAGGCCTCGAGACCATCGTCGTCCTCGAAGGCTCGCAGCGCGACGAGCGCGGGACCTATCCGGCGGGCAGCGTCGTGCTGAACCCGGAGGGCTCGATCCACTCCGTCGCGTCGGACGACGGCTGCGTCGTCCTGATCCAGTGGGACCGGCCCGTCCGCTTTCTCTAAATTTCGCGCCGCGCGATCACCGCGACGGGGCCGCCGCCGTCGGGACCCTGATGTTCGGCGCCGCCGGAGACGTAGATCTCCGCATGGCCGACCAGGGAGCCGAGCGCGCCGGCGACGAAGGCGCGAGCGTGCCGGGTCGCCGCGACGTCGCTGTCGTCGTTCATGACATGGCGGCGGCCGCGTAGCCAGCCGCTCTGGCTGGCCTCCGCCTTGGCGAGCAGGGCGACGAGACGTTCGGATTGCGCGGCCGATAGCTGGCCGGGCGCGGCGAGGTCCAAGCGGGCGAGGGCGGCGCGGACGGGCTCGATGTCGAGGCCGTCCGCCATCACCGCGCTTTCGATCGCGAGCGGCCCCGACCAGCCGGCCGACATGCCGAGCACGACGATCTCGTGGTTCAGCAGTTCAATGCCGGCGGACGTGCTGGCATTTGCCGACCAGAGCGAACGGTCGACGACGATGCGCTCCGCCGCGACGGCGTCCGCGTCGATCTCGCCAAGCGCGATGGCGACGCCGAGCGCGCTCGCGCCGCGCGAGAAACCCATCGACTTCAGGGAATCGCGAATGGCGACCCGGGCGCCGCGCGCCTCGGCGGCGGCGATCCGTCCGGCGGTCAGGAGCGGGCATTTGATCTGAACGAAGTGGACGTCACTCGGATCGGGTATTCCGGCGTCCGCCATTGCGCGCCTAACGCCGGCCGCGACGCTCGCCGCCTGTTCCGGCGCGCCCAGATGTTCCGACGGCAAGTCCGCGGTCTCCGCGCGCCCGATAGCGAGCGCGGGGGAGGGGCCGCTGCCGGCTTCCGCGCGTTCGAAGACGAGCCAGTGCGGCGCGAGCCCGCCTTCGGTCCCGCCGGACATCACGGCCGCGATATGGGCAGTGCTGGCGGCGCCGACATGCGCCGCCATCAGGTCTCGGAGCGCGCGTGTCGCGAGCGCACGGGAGAAGTCATTGACCAGGCCGTTGCCTTCCGTCTTGCCGAAGACCGCGACGACGCCCGTCGGGTCGATGGCGCCGGCCGCGATCGCGGCCGCGATGCCGCTGACGTCGTCGGGCGCGGCGGCGGCGATGCGGTGGACCTTTGCCGTCGGCATGTCCGCGCGCCTAGATCACGAAGATGTCGGCGGCGGTGAGCGCGACGCCGGCCGCCATCGTTGCGAAGACGAACCCGAAGTTGGCGCCCGACCCGTCGTTGTCATAGGACAGTTCGCCGGTCGCACTGTCGTAGATGATCCGGTGCGCTGTTGTCGTCGGGGCCGATAGGTCCGTGAATGCAGCGGCGTCGATATTGCCGCCTTCCGCGCCGATGTCGCGGAACCGATCGCCGTTCAGGCCCAGGGTGTCGCCCTCCGCCAGGGAGAAATCCTCGATCGAGTCGGCGCCGCCGGAGGTCACGGTGATGTTGAAGCGATCGGCGCCGGCCTGCCCGAACAGAATGTCCGCGTCGCCGCCGCCGTCGAGCACGTCCTCGCCGGGGCCGCCGCGCAGCTGGTCGTTGCCGTTATTGCCGGTCAGCACGTTGTTCGACGGATCGCCCGCGATGTAGTCGCCGCCCGAACCGCCGATCACGTTCTGAATGTCGGAATAGCTGTCGCCTTCGGCTTCGCCGCCCGACGCCGCGCCGGAGAAGATGCGGATATCGATGCCGGCCGTGTCGTTGACATAGCTGATCGTGTTGACGCCGCCGCCGCCCGCCAGCATGTCCGCCCCGGCGCCGCCTTCGAGCACATCGTCGTGGTTCTGGCCGAACAGGTCATCATTGCCGGCGCCGCCGAGCAGATGGTCATTGCCCGACCCGCCGCGCAGTTGGTCGTTGCCGCCGAGGCCGGAGATGACGTTCACGCCGGAATTGCCGACCAGGTAGTCATTGCCGGACCCGCCGGAAAGGTTCTCGATCCCGACGAAGCTGTCGCCGGCCGCCTGGCCGCCGGACGCCGCGCCGCTGAACAGACGTACGTCGACCCCGGCGGAATCGAACGTGTAGGCGAGCGTGTCTTCGCCCGCGCCGCCATCGAAGATATCGCCGCCGATGCCGCCGTCGAGCACGTCGTCGCCCGAGCCGCCGCGCAGCTGGTCGTTGCCGCTGCCGCCCATCAGCATGTTCTCGCCGGAATTGCCGACCAGATAGTCGTTGCCGGACCCGCCGGCGACGTTCTCGACGTTCGAATATGTGTCGCCCGCCGCTTCGCCGCCGGACGCGCTGCCGTTGAACAGGCGGATATCGACGCCGGTCGTCGCGGACCTGTAGCTCAACGTATCGATGCCCGCGCCGCCGTCCATCGTGTCGGCGCCGGCGCCTCCCTCCAGAAAGTCGTCGCCGTCCTCGCCCGCAAGGCTGTCGTCGCCGTTCTGGCCGTAGAGCAGGTCGTCATGGTCGCCGCCCCTGAGCGTGTCGCCGCTGGAGCCGCCGCGCAGCTGGTCGTTGCCGCGCAGCCCGAACAGGACGTTCACGAAGGCGTCGCCGACCAGATAGTCGCCGCCGCGACCGCCGATCAGATTTTCGATCTCCGTGAACGTATCGCCTTCCGCCTGGCCGCCGGAGGCCGTGCCGGCAAAAATGGAGACCGATACGCCGGCGGAGGCGTTTTCGTAGGTGATCGTGTCGCTGCCCGCATCGCCGTCCAAGGAGTCGGCGCCTTGTCCGCCGTCGAGCACGTCGTCGCCCGAGCCGCCGCGCAGATCATCCGATCCGAAATTGCCGATCAGGATATTCGCCGCCGAATTGCCGACGATGTCGTCGGCGCCGCTGCCGCCGATGACGTTTTCGATCGACGTCAGGGTATCGCCGTCGGCCTCACCGCCGGATCCCGTCCCGCCGAACAGCCGGACCGTGACGCCGGAGGAGTCGGAGGCATATGACGTCCAATCGACGCCCGCACCGCCGTCGATGGCATCGCCGCCTGCGCCGCCGACCAGAAAGTCGTCGCCGGATCCGCCGCGTAGC
>DAINCG010000338.1:0-5439 GCA_036732525.1 Pseudomonadota bacterium
CCTGCAAGACGCTGGCGGCGACGCGGCCGACGGCGATCAATCTCGCCTGGGCGCTCGAACGGACGGCCCGGGCCGCGCGCGCGGCGCCGCCGGCCGCGCGCGCCGCCACGGCGCTCGCCGAAGCCGACCGCATCGCGGACGAGGACGTCGAGATCAACGCGACCATCGGCCGGAACGGCCTGAAGCTGATCCAGGCGATCGCCGCCGCCAAGCCGGCGGGCGAGCCGGTGAACATCCTGACCCATTGCAACGCCGGCTGGATCGCGACCGTCGACTGGGGCACGGCGCTGGCGCCGATCTACATGGCGCACGAGGCCGGCCTCAATGTCCATGTCTGGGTCGACGAGACCCGGCCCCGCAACCAGGGCGCGGCGCTCACGGCCTGGGAGCTCGGCGCGCACGGCGTCCCGCATCACGTCATCGTCGACAACGCGGGCGGCCACCTGATGCAGCACGGTCTCGTCGACATGTGCATCGTCGGCACCGACCGGACGACCGCGACGGGCGACGTCTGCAACAAGATCGGAACCTATCTGAAGGCGCTCGCGGCCAAGGACAACGGCGTGCCGTTCTACGTCGCCCTGCCGACGCCGACGATCGACTGGAGCGTCGCCGACGGCGTGCGCGAGATCCCGATCGAACAGCGCGCGCCAGAGGAAGTGACCCATGTCGTCGGCGCCGACGAAACAGGCGCCCGGCGCGCCGTCCGCGTGACGCCGGCCGACAGTCCCGCCCGGAATGACGCCTTCGACGTGACGCCGGCCCGCCTGGTGACCGGACTGATCACCGAAGCTGGCGTCATCGAGGCGAGCGCCGACGGGCTCGCCGCCATCCGCCGACGGGCGGCCTGAAGAAGAGGAAGAAAGAGTATGTCCGACAGCGTCGCCGCCCGCCTGAAGGCCAAGGGGATCGAACTGCCGCCGCTGCCGGCGCCGATCGGGAACTATGTGCCGTTCCGCCTGCATGGCCCCACGCTCTACCTCTCCGGCGTCGGGCCGCGGCGCGCGGACGGCGGCATCGAGACGGGCAAGGTCGGCGAAACCGTGGACGTCGAGTCCGCCTATGCCCACGCGCGTCTCTGCGGTTTGAACCTGCTTTCGATCATGCAGGCGGCGCTCGGCGACCTCGATCGGGTCGAATGCCTGCTGAAAGTCTTCGGCATGGTAAACGCGGCGCCGGACTTTCAGCAGCATCCCCGTGTGATCGACGGATGCACCGATCTATTTGTGGAGGCGTTCGGCGACGCAGGAAAGCCCGCGCGTTCGGCGATCGGCATGGGCAGCTTGCCGCGTGGCATCACGGTCGAGATCGAAGCGGTCGTCGCAATTCGCGGCTGACCCCTTAACCATACTGCATTTTTCCGATTCGATGCTTCGATTCGGCTGAAAAATGTGCTATGGTGCCTCCATCTTAGACATATCCCTTTCCGACCGCGCTGGCTTCGGCCGGCGCATTTCGTCTGCGACGCAGACCCATCCGAAATAGGAGCCGTGCGACACCCTATGACAAAGACCGCGAAGTATCGTTCCGGCGACTATGTTGTGTATCCGGCCCACGGCGTAGGCCAGATCAAGTCGATCCAGCAACAGGCGATCGCCGGGGAAACGCTCGAGTTTCTCGTGGTTGAGTTTGAAAAGGAAAAGATGACCCTGCGTATTCCGACCACCAAGGTCGATGTCGCGGGACTGCGCAGCCTGTCCTCGAAGAAGGACATGCAGGCCGCGATGAAGACGCTGACGGGCAAAGTGCGGGTGCGCCGCGCGATGTGGAGCCGTCGCGCTCAGGAGTATGAGGCGAAGATCAACTCCGGCAACCCGGTCTCGATCGCCGAGGTGGTGCGCGACCTGCACCGCAGCGCCGATCAGCCGGACCAGTCCTACAGCGAGCGCCAGATCTATCAGTCGGCGCTTGAGCGCCTCACGCGTGAGTTGGCCGTCGTCGAAAAGATCGACGAGGAAGCGGCCGAAGAAAAGGTGGTCTCCCAGTTGCGCGCCAACGCAGCCTGACGCCCACAATCAACGCCGATCTTTGCGAGCGGCCCCCGGTGTAACGCCGGGGGCCGTTCTCTTTTGCGCCCTCTGCAAATCGCCGCGCATTGCGCGCGCGTGATTGTGATCCATCTCTACATAAGAATCGTACTAATTTGCACGAGCGATGGATCGGAATGCCGATTCAGGCGTTCGACAAATGTGCCGTCCCAGGTGCGGCGTTTCTGCTCACGATCCGTGAGAGCGCGACCAACGACGGCGGTTCGGACGACGTTGCGTTGGGGGCGCGCTGCGCCCGGGAGTGAAGCAGATGACCCACATCGGCGCGAACAATGGGATGCGGTTGGTCAGGTCGGCGATGAGCACGCCGCTGCTGACTCGAGAACGCGAATTGGAGCTGGCTCGGGCCTGGCGGAACGACGAGAACGAAGCCGCGCTGCACGAACTTATCACGGCCTATGGCCGCCTCGTCGCCGGCATGGCGCTTCGCTTCCGCAATTACGGTCTGCCGCTCGCGGATCTCATCCAAGAGGGCAACGTCGGGTTGATGCAGGCTGCGAGCCGGTTCGAACCGGAACGCGACATCCGCTTTTCCACATATGCTTCCTGGTGGGTTCGCTCCGCCATGCAGGACTATATCCTGCGCAACTGGTCGATCGTCCGGACCGGCACGACGTCCTCGCAGAAGTCGCTGTTCTTCAATCTCCGGCGGCTCCGGGCGCGCATCGAGGGAAAGACCGGCTCGACGCTCGACGATGCCGGGCGGCAGGCGATCGCGGACGAGTTGAAAGTCGCGAAACGGGACGTCGACGGCATGTCGGCCCGCCTCGCGGCGTCCGATCAGTCCCTGAACGCGCCGATCGGCGAGGAAAGCGAGCAGTCCTGGCAGGACTACCTGGTCGACGAACGACCGACGCCCGAAGCCTCGACGATTGCGTCCAAGGATGGCGAAATCCGCTCCGAATGGGTCCAGTCGGCGCTGGCCGAACTGCCGCAGCGGGAAGAGCGCATCATTCGCGCGCGACTGCTGGAAGACGAGACCCTGACGCTGGAGGCGCTCGGCGCCGAACTCGGCGTCAGCAAGGAGCGGGTGCGTCAGTTGGAAAAGCGGGCGTTGAACAAGCTGCGCGCCAGCTACCGCGCGAGCTTCGCCAATCCGGACGACCTGCTGAGCTGAGCGCGCCTAGGTCGTGTACTCATAAGTGCACGACCTAAGGCGATCTTGCTCTAACGAACGACGATCTCGACCCGACGGTTCCGCGCCTCCGCGGCGCCGTCGGGCGTATCGACGGCGGGCGCGCTTTCCCCGGACGCATAGATCAGGAACGCATCGGCGGGCGCGCCGAGCGCCAGGAGCCGGTCTCGCACCGTGCGGGCCCGCGCAAGGCTGAGCGCCTGATTGACCGCGTCGCCGGCGGCCTTGTCCGCATGGCCGACCAGTTCGATATCCGGCGCCGGCCGCGCCGCGGCGTCCGCGACGACCGCGGCCAGGACCTTGTCGGCCGCCGCGTCGGGCTCCGTCGAAGCCGATCCGAAATAGACGACATAGCGCGTCGGGGCCGACGGCAGGTCGCGCATCGCCTCTTCGTCGATCCGGCCGCGCTCCATGCCGCTCAGCGGCGCCGCGCGGGCGTCGCCGGCGGCGTGAACGAACCCGGCTGCGTCAGGGCTGTCCAGCACGCGTGCGGCGCCGTCGTCGCCCGTCAGCGCGATCGCGCCGACGTGGCCGTCCTCGGCGGCGAGGACGATGCCCCAGTCCGCGTCCAGGCCAGCGTCCTGGCGCGCTGCGGTCACCGCCGCCTCGAATTGCTCGCGGCACCAAGTGATGTCGCCGGTCTGATGCCCCTCCTCCAGTTCCTCCAGCAGGCATTCGAACATCGCCTGCGCCCGGGCGACGGGGCGCGGCGCCCGCAGCCGGCCGCCGTCATATAGGCGCTTCAGGCGATCGCGGGCGTCCCGCGCGATCGCCAGCCGCCGCCAATGGATGCGATAGTCGTAGATGTCGGCTATGCCGACCGGCGCATCGCCGGCCGCGGCGTCTGCGCGGCGCAGATAGGCGTCCGCGTCGACGAAGTCGAACCGTTCGAATTCGCGTTTCGCCAGAAGGAGATAGGCATCCTGCAATTCGGCGCGATAGGGGTCCGGATTTCGCGGTTCGGCCGCGCTGCGATCCAGATCGGCTTCGGTCGTGCAAGCGCCGACCATCAACAAGCCCGCCAGCCAGGCGAAGCGCACTCGCGCCATGCGGCACTTCAATTTCTCAACCCAATCTCTTGCCGAGATGGCCGCCCTCCTAGCGATCCAGCGGCGTTCCGGTCGAAACGATGAACGTGGTGCCGCGCACGCCCAGAAGGGCCGCCGGCGTACGCACCTGCATGGCGCCCGGCCGCCGTTCGGTAATGCGGCCCGACACGAACGTCGCAATGCCCCGATCCATCTTGGCTTCAAGGGCGGTCTCCGCGCCGGGATCGCCCGGGCGGAAGGCGTAGCGGGCGATCTCGAGGCGCGCATTCGGGCCGATCGAAACACGCGTGTTGTCGATGAAGGTCAGTCCGGCGCCGCCGTCGTCGCCCGTGACGACGACATCGTCCGCGTCGAGCCGGTCGCCGACCTGCAGCGGCGTTCTGGCGCCGGCCCGCTCCACCTGGACGTCGCCGCGAACCCGCTTCGCGCGCGCCGCCCATCCGTCTGCGGCCAGCGCATCCAGAACCGGCGTCGCGCCGAAAGCCCCGAAAGCAAGTATAGCGACGAGCGTCAGCGCGAGATGGCGCATTGATCGGACTCCGGCATTGCCTTTCGCACGCAGTACAATGTTCGCGTCGGCTGCTGCGCGCAAGGCTTCGCCGGTGATTAATACGGTCGGCCTTGGCCCGCCGCGCGGAACGGTGTAGCGATGCAAGGCTGCGGATACGCCGGATTCTCGACGGCGCGGCCGCCTCCGGAGACACGATGTCGAACCTGCCGAAACCGAATTTCCGACTGCTCTATGACTGCGTGCTCCACGCGAATCCGCCGCAGTTGATCGGCGAAACGCCGCACGGCGTTCGCCGCGTCATCGAGATCACCGGCGGCTGGTTCGACGGTCCGAACCTGTCCGGCGAAGTCCTGCCCGGCGGCTCGGACTGGCAGCTCATCCGGCCGGACGGCGTCGTCGATCTCGAGTCGCGCTTCATGCTGCGCACCGGCGACAACGCCTTGATCTTCGTCTATAACCGCGGCGTGAGAGTTGCAGATCCGGAAGTCAGCCGTATGCTCGACAACGGCGAAGACGTCGATCCGTCGCGCTATCGCTTTCGCACCACGCCGACCTTCGAAACCGGCGCCCCCCAGTATCTCTGGCTGAACAGCGTCGTCGCCGTCGCGACCGCCGCCCGCCGGCCCCGCGGCTCTGAAATCGCGGTCTTCGAGGTCCTGTGAATATCCCGAACGCACTGACGGCGGCGCGCATCGC
>DAINCG010000339.1:0-3432 GCA_036732525.1 Pseudomonadota bacterium
TTGAGCGGCGGCAGGGCGACTTCGACGCCCGCCGCTTCGCAGATTTCCGCCATCCGGGCGCGCAGTTGCGGGCTCGCCGCGACGCCGCCGACGACAACGAGCGACGCCGCCTCGACGGTCGCAAGCGCCCGCGCGCACTTGGCCGCCAATACGTCGAGCGCGGCGGCGACGAAGGAAGCGGCGACCGTCGCGGGATCGACGTCGGGCTCGCGCTCGACCAGGCGGGCGACGGCGGCCTTCAGGCCGGAGAACGAGAAGTCGAGGCCGTCGTGCAGCATCGGCCGGGGGAGGTCGATCGTCGGCTGGCCTGTCTTGGCGAGCTTGTCGATGGCGGGGCCGCCGGGGAAGCCTAGACCCAGCATGCGCGCGACCTTGTCGTAGGCCTCGCCCACGGAGTCGTCGCGGCTTGCGCCCAGGATCTCGACGGCGCCCGGGTCGGCCATCCGGGCGAGCAGGGTGTGGCCGCCGGAGACCAGCAGCACGAGCGCGGGATAGGCGACGCGACCGCCGTCGAGCGTCGCGCTCAGGAGATGGCCGCGGAGATGGTTGACGCCGATGACGGGCTTCTTCCAGGCGAGCCCAAGGCCGGCCGCCGAGTTGACCCCGACCATCAGGGGGCCGATCAGGCCGGGCCCGCGCGTCACGGCGATGGCGCGGATGTCGTCCGGGCCGGCGCCGGCAAGCGCAAGCGTGTGCTTGATGGTCGGGATAATCTCGGCCGCGTGCGCCCGGCTCGCCAATTCCGGGAAGACGCCGCCCCATTCCGCGTGGATGCGGGTCTGGCTCTGTGTCGTCGCGGCGGCGACGGCGCCCGTTTCGTCGACCAGCGCAACGGCCGTGTCGTCGCACGAGGATTCGATGCCAAGGATCAAGCGGGCGTCAGGCATGGCCAAGTCCGTAAGCGGTAAGGTCGTCGACGGCGCCCCAGCGCAGCACTGCCGGCGGATCGATGTTGAAGTTGACGACGGTGGATGCGACGCCGACGAGACGCCCCGCGTCCCAGACCGCGTCGGGCGCGCCGGCGAGGTCGGCCAGGATGTCCGGCGTCGTCTCGCCTGGCGGCTTGCCGTGCGCATTGGCGCTCGTCGCGAGCAGCGGTCCGGTCAATGCCAGCACCGCCTGTGTGCGCGCGTCGGCCGGGACACGGATGCCGGCCTCCACGCGGTCGGCGAGCCAAGCCGGCTTCGTCGCCGGATCGAGCGGCAGGATAAACGTGATGCGCGGGCGCGCTTCCGCGTCGGCGAACAGGCGCGCGGCGAGGCCGTCTAGCCGTGCGCCAACCGATTCCGGAGACGGGTTCTCCGGCAGAAGTATCTGAAGGTTCAGGTTTTCTGGACGCTTCTTCAAGTCGAATATGCGCTGCTTGGCGGCGTCCGCGCCCGGCAGGGCCGCGAGGCCGTAGACGGTGTCGGTGGGCATCAGCGCGACGCCGCCGGCCAAAAGGGCGTCCGCGATACGGCGGGCGTCAGTCATCGACGAACTCCGATTGCTCCGTGATCGGGTGGACGGGCGCCTGTACGGCCGGCAGGGACGGCAGCAGCGCCAGGAAGGTTTCGGCCGCAATCGTCGCGTCGCCGCCGTTTCGGACATCCTTGCCCGCCAGATCGAACGTCGCCGCCTCCGCGCCGACCAGCGCGTAGACGTCGAATGGCGCGGAGAACGCCTCGACCGTCTCGACCATCGGCCCATGGCGAAGCCGCTCCAGCACGCCGGCGCGGACGAGACCGACATAGCCGGCGCCCGCGGCGGCCTTATGGGCGACGATGGCCGGCAGGCCGGTTATCTGCTCTGCCGCAAAGCCCGCCCCATGCGTCGAGACGAGGGGACGGAGCGGCCGGTCGAGACCGAAGGCGAGCGCGTTCGCGAAGGAGACGGCGGCGCGTACGGCGCTCAACCGGCCCGGTCCGATGTCGACCGCGATTTCATCGATATCCGAGATGCTTGCGCCGATGTCCTGCAGCAATCGTTCGGTCAACTCCGCAAACGACGGATCGGTGCGGGGATCGCCTGCCGCTACGCCAGGGTCGTTGGCCACGACCGCGCCGTTGCGCAACAGATAGATGCGCGGCAGACGCGCCGACGCATGCAGGCATAAGGTCAGCTTGCTCAACCAACCGGTTCCAGTTGCTCGAATATTTCTTGAAGGCGCGGCGCCCAATCGGGCGTTTTGGCGACGCAGCTTGCGCGGCGCCGGCCATCCGCCGCGACGTCGAGGCGGATGCGAAGACCAGGCGGCAACGCATTCCCCGCGTTCTCCGGCCATTCGACGACGGTCAAGTGGGTTTCGAAGAACTCATCGAGGGCGAGGTCGTTGAATTCCATTTCCGATTCAATGCGGTATGCGTCGATGTGCAGAATCGGGATTCGGCCTCCGCCATAGAAGTGGGCCAGCGTAAACGTCGGGCTCGCCACAGGGTCGGTCGCGCCGATGGCTGCGGCGAGATCGGTCGTGAGTTGCGTCTTGCCGGCCGCAAGGTCTCCGGACAAGAGCAACAAGTCGCCCGGCCGCGCCGCAGTCGCGAGCGCCGCGGCAAGGCGTTTCAGCTTCGCACGGTCGATGGCGTCGATGACGGTGGCGTCGTTGGTCGGCATGGCGAGCGGCCAGGGGATCGGAGAGGGCCGGAAACTAGCGGCGAGCCGGGCGAAAGCCAAGGCGCCAACTTGCATTCGCCTGTGCGCCGCATACTATCCGCCGCCCTTCGACCGCCGCCGGACAAGGACCGCCGATGATCGATCTTGAGAGCTTTCTGGCGCTGCCGCATGCCATTTCGCTGCTAGGCATGTCGGGCGTCGGCAAGACGACGCTGTCGAAAGCGCTGCACAGCGAAGCGGACTGGTACCACTACTCCGCCGACTACCGCATCGGCACGCGGTATCTTTCGGAGCCGATTCTGGACAATATCAAGCAGAAGATCATGGCGATGCGCGACCCGTTCGTCGCCGACCTCTTGCGCTCCGACTCGATCTTCATCGCGCACAACATCTCCGTCGATAATCTGGAGCCGGTGTCCACCTTCCTCGGCATGTACGGCGATCCGGCGATCGGCGGCCTGGACAAGGCCGAATTCCTGCGCCGGCAGGAGCTTTACCGGCAGGCCGAAGTCTATTCGATGCAGGACGTGCCGCAGTTCATCGAGAAGAGCTGGAACATCTACCAGTGCCGCTGCTTCGTGAACGACGCGTCCGGCTCGCTCTGTGAGATCGCGGAGCCCGACGACCCGGAGGATCCGGTCATCCAGGCGCTGATCAACCATTCGCTGCTCTTGTACATTCGCGGCGACGCCGCGACCGAGGAAGCCATCAAGGAGCGGGCGCGGACGCATCCGAAGCCGCTCTTCTACAATCCCGATTTCATCCTGCCGCAGCTCGTCGAGCAGCCGGATGACGGAGCCGGCGTCGATCCGATCGAGTTGGCCCGCCCGCTCTTCCCGC
>DAINCG010000339.1:3448-5436 GCA_036732525.1 Pseudomonadota bacterium
AAGCCGCGCTACCGCACCATGGCGGAGCACTTCGGCGTCTCGATCGACGCCACCGAACTGTTCGGTCCGGCCTTCGATCGCACGCCGATGCCGGACGAGTTCCTCTCGACGGTCTATCGGGCGCTGGCGCGCGAGCAGGCCGACAACCCGCACGCCAAGTCGACGCTCGATCGCTACATCGAGACCTGCCGGCGCCGCGCCGTAATCTACGGCGAAGCGGAGGACTGAGGCGATGAGCGTCATTCTTCCGCCGGACCTTCCGGCGCGCGCTGCGCTGATCGCGGAGGGCGTCGAGGCGTTGCCGGCGCCGGCGCTCGACGCGCCGGGACGGCGGCTCGAGATCGCGATCTTCAACCTGATGCCGAAAAAGCTGGAGACGGAACAGCAGCTGGCGCGGGTGCTCGGCCGCGCGGCGGGCGCCGTCTCGATCACGCTCGCCGCCCCGAACGGCGCGGTCGCCAAGAACGCGCCCGAAGGCCACATGGACCGGTTCTACCGGCGCTGGCGGGACGTCCGGACGTCCGCGTTCGACGCCGTCATCATTACCGGCGCGCCGATTGAGACCCTGCCCTTCGAGGACGTCGCTTATTGGGGCGAAATGACTGAGATCCTGGATTGGATCCGGGATGGCGACATGCCGTTGCTGAGCCTTTGCTGGGGCGCGCAAGCGGCCCTCTATCGCTATTACGGCGTGCCGAAGCATGAGCTGAAGGAGAAGCGTTTCGGCGTCTTCCCGCACCGTCTCGCGGATCCCTCGTCGCCTTTTCTCCAGGCGCTCGATGACACCTCCACCATGCCGGTGTCGCGCTGGACCGAAACGCGCGAGGCGGACATCGCCAATCTGCCGCATCTCCAGTCGCTGCTGGTATCGGAGGAGGCGGGGCTCGGCGCGCTGGTCGACGAGCGCTTGGGGCATCTGCATGTGCTCAATCACTTCGAATACGACGCGCTGACGCTCGACGCGGAATACCGGCGCGACGTGGCCAACGGCGACCCGATCGCGCCCCCCCGGAACTATTATCCCGACGACGATCCGAGCCGGCCGCCGCAACAGACCTGGCGGGCGAACGCCCAGGCGTTCTATGGCAATTGGGTAAGGTGGCTCTTGAGCCGGAAATTCGGCTGAACGGTCACACCGGCCGCGGCCGCTCGACGCGCGCCACCGTCAGCACGTCGACCGCGGCGGCGCCGGCGCGCCTGAGCGCCAATGCGGCCTGTTCGGCCGTCGCGCCGGTGGTGAAGACGTCGTCGACGACCAGAACGCGCTTGCCGTCGATGCGGTCGCTCCACGCGGGATTGAGCGCGAGCGCGCCGGCGAGGTTGCGGCGGCGCTGGCCAGCGGAGAGGCCGCTCTGACTTGGCGTCGCCTTCGGCCGGACCAGCAGATCGGGCGCATAGACGCGGCCGGCGTCGCGGGCGACCCGGCGCGCCAGTTCGGCCGCCTGATTGTAGCGGCGCCAAAGCAGGCGGCGCCAATGCAGCGGCGCCGGCGCGATCAGGTCCGCCTCTGCGATGAGCGCGGCGCCGGCGGTCTCGAGCCAGCGCGCGAATAGCGGCGTCGCCTCGAGGCGGCTTGCGTGCTTGAAGGCGAGGATCAGCCGGCTCGACGCGTCGTCATAGGCGAGCGCCGCCCGCGCCCGGTCGAAGCGCGGCGGCCGGACGTGACAGGCGCCGCAAACCGCTTCGCCGTCCGCGGCGCTCTCCGCCTGGAGACCGAGGCCGCAGCGCGCGCAGACCGGCGCGGAGACGAACGCGAGCTCCGCCCAGCAGCGCGCGCACACACCCTGCGCCGCCGCCGTCTCCGCGCCGCAGCCGAGGCAGCGCGGCGGGATCAGCAGGTCGAGCGCGGCCCGGGCGCCGCCAGCAAGCCTGCCAGCGACGCCGTCGCCTAGAACGAGCGGAAGCTTACCAGGTCGTCCCGCTCGATCTGCTTGATCAGGTCGATCTCCCAGGTCAGGTATTCCTTCACGAAGTCTTCGACGACGCCT
>DAINCG010000340.1:0-5429 GCA_036732525.1 Pseudomonadota bacterium
GCTTTCCGGGCCGACATGCAGGACGCCGCCCGCATCCACCCGCGCGATTGAACCGCCGCCCGCGCCGATCGAGACGATGTCGAGCGAGGGCAACGCAATCCGTTCGCCCGCCACGCCCCGGTCGGACGACAAGGCCGCCTCTCCGCCGGAGATCAGCGAGATGTCGGTCGACGTGCCGCCCATGTCGAATGGGATCAGGTCGGGCGCGCCGAGCAACTCCGCCGACCGCCGGGCGCCCGCCACGCCGCCCGCGGGGCCGGAAAGCACCGTGCCGGCGGCGAGCCGGATCGTGTCGGCGATGGGCGCGACGCCGCCATGGGAGAGAATGATCAGGACCGGGCCCGTGTAGCCCGCGTCGGCCAGCCGGGTCTCCAGGCTCGCGAGATAGCGGCCGACCGCCGGGCCGACATAGGCGTTGACCGCCGTCGTCGAAACGCGCTCGAACTCCTTGATCTGCGGCAACACGTCGGCGGAGATGGTGACGTAGACGCCGGGCATCGCCGCCTTGACGGCCTCGGCGCTCGCCCGCTCGTGCTTAGGGTCCTTGTAGGCGTGCAGGTAGCAAATCGCGACCGATTCGACGCCGTCCTGCTTCAACGTCTGGATCGCTGCGTCGAGCGAGGCCGGATCCAGCGCGACCTCGACCCGCCCGTCCGGCCGCATGCGCTCCTTGACGCCGAGCCGGCGGCGGCGCGGGATCAGGGGCGGCGTCGGCGGCATCCGCATGTTGTAGCGGTCGGGCTTCAGGCCCTCCCGCATTTCCAGCACGTCCCGGTGGCCCTCGGTCGTTAGCAGGCCGACCTTGCCGCCCTTCCGCTCCAGCAGCGCATTGGTCGCGACGGTGGCGCCGTGGACGATCCGCTCGGTCTCGGCGAAGAGACCCGGAAGGTCGAGGTCGAGACGCTCCGCCAGCCGCGAGAGGCCATCCATCACGCCGATGGACTGGTCCTCGGGCGTCGAAGGCGCCTTGGCGAGCGTCACCCGGCCCGCGTCGTCCACCGCCACGACGTCCGTAAAGGTGCCGCCGACGTCCACGCCGATCTTGTACATCCGAAAGCGCCTCTTATTCCGAAACGAAGCCGTCTTGGCGGTCGGCGTCCTGCGCCGCCGCCGTCCGCCGGGCGGGATCGCCCCAACCGCCGCCGCCGCCCGAAAGCACGACGAAGACGTCGCGCGGCGCGACCGGCAGACCGGTCTTCTTGCTCGGCAGCATGACCTCGGACCCGTCCTGGCGCCGCTGGCGATAATCGTGCGGCAGGCCGTCGGCGCCGCCGAGAATGCCGCGCGCGCCGTGGCGCAACCCGTCGCCTGCCGTGTTGGCGACGGCCGGCTTTTCCGTCTCGACGACCATTTCCATCGCGACGCCGGCGCCGCCCAGATGCTCGCCCGCCCCGCCGGAATCCGCCCGGAACTCATGCCGGCGGAAGTGCAGCGGGAAGCGCGCCTCGGCGACCTCGACGCTGCCGAACTTCAGGCCGCCCGCCGAATGCCACTCGCCGGAATTGTGCCAGCCGTCGCCCGCGGGCGAGGCGCCGCCACCCGGCCGGGCATGGAACATGTGCCAGATGAAGGGGGCGCCGGTCCTGGGGTCTTCGCCCTTGATGGCGATGCGGAGGCGCCGGCCCCAGCCCGCCATCGCCTTCTCCGGGCAGGCTTCGGCCAGCGCCACGATGATCGCCTCGATGATCTCGTTGGAGCAGTGGCTGGTGCACATGGTGACCGGCAGGCCGTCGTTCGACCAGACGATCGTGCCCCGCTTCGCCTTCACGGTCAGCGGCCGGAAGGCGCCGGCGTTCTTCGGAATGCTCGGGTCGATCAGATAGGCCAGCGTCTGCGCGCAGGCGGAGCGCATGTTGGCGAAGGAGGAATTGACGAAGGCGGTGCTCTCGGGGTCGCTTTCGGTCAGGTCGACTTCGACGTCGGATCCGCTGACCGTCACCTTGGCGCGGACCTTGATGTCGGTCCGGCCATGGCCGTCGTCGTCGAGCGTCGCCTCGCCGTAATAGACGCCGTCTTTCCACTGTTCGATTTCGGCGCGGGCCTGCCGCTCGGCGCCGTCCAGGATCTGCCGGCAGGCCTGCAGGACGGTTTCGGCGCCGAAGCCCTCCACCAGGGCCGCCAACCGTCGCTCGCCGAGCTTGACGGAGCCGATCTGGGCGGCGAGGTCGCCCTTGAAGTCGCGCGGATGGCGGACGTTCGCCGCCAGCATGTCGAGCAGGTCGCGCTTCGGCTTGCCCTTCTCCCAGAGGCGGAGCGGCGGAATGCGGATGCCCTCGTGGAAGATTTCCGTGGCGGCCGGGTTGTAGGCGCCGTGGGTGGAGCCGCCGATGTCGCTGTGGTGCGCGCGGTTGATCGTCCAGAACGCGACCTCGCCTTGCACGAAGACCGGCGCGAACACCGTCACATCGGGCAGATGGCTGCCGTATCCCAGATAGGGATCGTTGACGAGGAAGAGGTCGCCTTCGTGCACATCGTCGCCGAAATAGTCCGCGACCGCCTTCGCTGCCCACGGCATCGCGCCGACATGGACGGGAATATGCTCCGCCTGGGCGACGAGCTGGCAGTCCCGGTCGACCATGGCGGCGGAGAAATCACGACTGGAATTCAGGATCTGGGAGTAGGAGGTGCGGAGCATCGCCTCCCCCATTTCCTCGACGATGGCGGTCAGGCGGTGCTGGATCACGGACGTCGTGATCGGATCGACTTGGGCGGTCACATGCGCCTCCGGCAAGACGGAAGCGAAAAGCCTAATCCGCGCCCGCAGCCGGCGCCAGCCGCGAAGGCCCGGCTGCGGCATGCGGGCGCGGCGTCGGGTTCTAGGCGGCGGCCCGGTCCGCCGCCCGCGCCCGGCCCATTTCGACTAAGGCTTCGGCGATTTGCACGGCGTTCAGCGCGGCGCCCTTGCGCAGATTGTCGCCGACGACGAAGAGCGCCAGGCCGTGCGCGACCGTCGGGTCGCGGCGTACGCGGCCCACGAAGACCGGGTCCTGGCCTGTCGCCGCGAGCGGGTTCGGCATGTCCGTCACGACGACGCCGGGCGCGGCCGACAAAAGCTCGACCGCGATCTCAGGCGCGAGCGGCCGTTCGAACTCCGCGTTGATCGAAAGCGCATGGCCGGTGAACACCGGGACACGCACGCACGTCCCGGCGACCGGCAGGTCAGGCAATTCCAGGATCTTGCGGGTCTCGTCGCGGAGCTTGATCTCCTCCTCGGTGTAGCCGTCCTCGACGATCCGGTAGTTCAGCGGCACGACGTTGAAGGCGATCGGGACGGCCCACTTCGCCGGCGCCGGCAGGTCGACGGCCGCGCCGTCGAAGGCCAGGCCTTCGGTCGTCGCCGCGGCGCCCAGCTGGGCCGCCAGTTCGTCGATGCCGGCGACGCCGCCGCCGGACACGGCCTGATAGGTGCTGACGACCAGCCGCTTCAGCCCGGCCGCCCGGTCGAGCGGCTTCAGCACCGGCATCGCCGCCATGGTCGTGCAGTTCGGATTGCCGACGATGCCCTTTGGCATGTTCGGGAGCGCGTGCGGATTGACCTCCGCCACGACCAGCGGCACGTCCGGGTCCATCCGCCAGGCCGACGAGTTGTCGATGACGACCGCGCCCGCCGCCGCGACCTTGGGCGCCAATTCCCGCGAGGTCGCCCCGCCGGCGGAGAAGAAGACGACATCGTCCGCGGTCGCCGCATCCTCGACGACCAGCGTCTCCGTTCCCCAGCGGAGTTCGGTCCCGGCGGAACGCGCGGATGCGAACAGGCGGAGCCGGCCGACGGGAAAGCCGCGTTCGGCGAGCAGCGCCCGCATGACGCCGCCGACCAGGCCGGTCGCGCCGACGATGCCGACGTTCAGGGGTACGATGGATGATTGCTCGAAAGGCATGGCTTGCGTCTCCTGGTCTTGGGAGGCGCGGGGCGAACGGTCCTGCCGGTCGGGGAACCCCGCGCTTCGGCGGGGTCCGGTCTTGGGGAGGTGTGCTGGCTAGACCACGCACGCGCCCAGAGACGGCCCGCCGGAGCAGGTCGTTTTCGGGGTCGTCGTCGGCGTGAAGCGGTTCAGCATGGCGCGGGCTTCTAGCGGATTTCGATCGCCGATCATAGCGAAATCGGACGGGACTCGGCGCGCAGGGGTGAAATATTCTTGCGCATGGCCTATGCTGCGCGCATGCAGACGACATTCGAACCGGCGGCCCCCAGCGGGCCGACGCGCCGCGGCGTCGCCCTGACGCCGATGGAAACCCGCAAGGACGTTATCGTCGAGATGGCGGCGCTGGCCGACCGGCTTGGCTATGAGATCTTTTCCGTGCCCGAGGGATGGGGGTTCGACTCGACCGTCCTGTTGACCGAGGTCGCGCTGCGGACGGAACGCATCCGGCCGATGGCCGGCATCCTCTCCATTTGGGGGCGGAGCCCCGGGACGCTCGCGATGACCGCCGCATCGCTCGCGGAGGTGAGCGACGACCGGTTCATCCTGGGCCTCGGGGCCAGCACCAAGCCGCTGGTCGAGGGCTTCCACGGCCTGCCCTTCGCCCGGCCGGCGCGCCGGCTCGCGACCACCCTGCGCCGCGTGCGCACGCTCCTTAAGGGCGAACGCGCTGCGCTGCCCGACGACATTTCCGCACGCGCGCTCCGGCTGGGCCAGCCGCCGCGGCCCGACCTGCCGATCTACGTGGCGGCGATGGGCAAGCGCGCGGTCGAGGTGACCGCGACCCAGGCGGACGGCTGGTTCCCGTTCTATGTCACGCGCGACGGCATGACCGCGCGCATCGAGGCGGCGCGGAAACTGCGGCGGGCGGCGGGGCGCGGCGACGACCTGACCGTGCTGGCCGGCCCCAACGTCGCCTTCGACGCCGACCCCGCAACCGCCCGTCAAAGCGCCGCCGCCAATCTCGCCTGGTACATGGCGGCGATGGGCGGGGTCTACGCCAAGTCCGCCAGATCCGAAGGCTATGGCGCCGAGGTCGACGCGATCATCGCCGCCAATCCGAGGCCGAGCCCGAGCGCCGGCGAGGTGCCAGCGCAGGCCGAACGCCTGCTCGATCAGGTCGCGGTCTGGGGCGGGGCGGACGCCATACGGCGCGGCCTCGACCGCTGGAAGGCGGCGGCGGACGTCGTCATGCTGAACATCCGCCCCGGCGCGCCCTGGGATGAGATCGAGGCGATCCTGCATGCCGGCGCGCCAGTCAGGACCTATGCCGCGGCGGGCGAGTAGCCGGCCCCGATCAGGTCGCGCATCGCCGCGACGATCGCCGCTTCCTTCCGACGCATGCGCTCCAGCGGTCCGCAGACAGCAAGCGCCAGGGGCCGGCGCCCCGGCGCCGACGGCAGCGCCATCGCGATCATTGCCGCGTCGGGCGTAATCTCCGCCTCGGTCATGGCATAGCCGGCCTGACGGACAGTTTCGAGGCCCGCCAGATAGGCCGGAATGTCGACC
>DAINCG010000341.1:0-4924 GCA_036732525.1 Pseudomonadota bacterium
GATGGCGCCCGCCAGCACGACCGGCCATTCGACGAGGCCGGTCACCTCGTCGAGCAGCGCCGGGTCGGGTTTCACGCGAAAGCCGGTCCGTTCCGCGACGGCGGCGAGCCCGGCTTCGATCCGCGCCTTCCGCTCCGCCGGGTCGAGCAGGACGTAGGCATGCTCCAGCGAGGCCTTGTAGGTCTCGAAATCCGTCAGGGGCACTTCGATGCCCGGCGCCATGAAGCGGTGACCGAGGGTCGCGGCGCCGAAGGACTTGGCGCCCATCCGCCCGCCGAACTCGATCACGCCATGCAGGGGCTTGCCGTCGAAGACGACCGAAACCCGGTCGAGCGGGCGCACATAGCGTCGTTCGGTGTCGCCCCAGCGCATCGACTTCGGCCACGGGATGGCGTGGATCGCATCCGCGATCATCTCCGGCAGGGCGGCCGCGGCCATGCGGCCTTCGATCTTCTCGACGACGAAGTAGAACTGGGCGCCCTTGACCTCGCGGACCTCGCACTGGTCGAGGCTTTCCAGGCCGTTCGCCTTGAGAAAGCCTGCGATGGCGCGGTCCGGGGCGCCGACGCGCGGTCCGCGCCGCTCATCCTCGCGATCCGGCTGCCGCTCGGGCACGCCGTCGGCGACGAGCGCGATCCGGCGCGGCGTGACGTAGCTGCGCACCGATCCGGGCTTTAGGGCGGCGCCAGTCAGCCGCTCCTCGATCAGGCGGGCGAAGTCGGCGGCCGCGCGGGCTTGCATGCGCGCCGGAATTTCTTCCGACAGGAGTTCGATCAACAGCTCGGCCATCGTCTCAAGCCTCTGCCGGCAGGTGGCCGCGGACTTCGAGCCATGTGGCGGCGGAAGCGCGGGCGAGCGCCCGGACGCGGGCGATATAGGCCGCCCGTTCGGTCACGCTGATCACGCCGCGCGCGTCCAAAAGGTTGAAGGTATGGCTTGCCTGGATGCACTGGTCGTAGGCGGGCAGGGCGAGTTTCCGTTCGGCGAGCGCCTGGCATTCGCGCTCCGCGTCGGCGAAGTGCCGGAACAGGGTTTCGGTGTCCGCCGCCTCGAAATTATAGGCGGAGAACTCCTTCTCGGCCTGCAGGAACACGTCGCCATAGGACATGCCGGCGTCGTTGAAGCGAAGGTCGTAGACGTTGTCGACGCCCTGCACGTACATCGCGAGGCGCTCCAGCCCGTAGGTGATCTCGCCGGAGACGGGCGCGCAGTCGAACCGGCCCCAGGCGCCGAGCGTCGGGCTTTCCCAGTCGTCCTCGACGAGGCGGAGGTCATGGGCGTTCGAATCGATGCCGATCGCGGCGAGCGAGGCGAAGTACTTGTCCAGGATGTCCGGCGGATTGGGCTTTAGGATCACCTGGTACTGGTAGTAGTGCTGCAGGCGGTTCGGGTTCTCGCCGTAGCGCCCGTCGGTCGGGCGGCGGGAGGGCTGCACATAAGCGGCGCGCCACGGCTCCGGCCCAAGCGCGCGCAGCGTCGTCGCGGGATGGAACGTGCCGGCGCCGACGCACATGTCATAGGGCTGGAGAATGGCGCAGCCTTCCTTCGACCAGAAGGCGGACAGGCGCAGGATCAGGTCCTGAAAGCTCGGGGCGTCGGCGGCGGACATTTCTTGCTCATTTCCGTTACGGCGGCCGGACGCCGCCGCATATTGCAGCGCGGCAAACTAGGCGCGGCGCGGTTCAAGGGTCAATCGCGACGGTCAATCGCGATTCCGGGGCTTGTAGGCGCCGGTCTTGGGGTCTCGGACGAGATCGATCGTCTGATCTTCGTCGTCGTCGGGCTTCGGCGCGGATTTCCGCTCGGCGGCCTGCTGCAGCGCCTTCCCGGCGTCGGCGAGCTTCCGCCAACCGAACCAGACGACGCCGACGACCAGCGCGAAGACGATAAGTTTGCCCAAGCTTAGACCGAACACGTGCGTCCCGCCGCGGTTGAAGTGACCCGATACTCAGGGCGGAACATAGTCCCGGCCTCGCACAAACGCCACGAAAAGCGCGTATGTCTGGTCTTTACGTCGCATGCACGCATATCGCATAGGGTCGAGCGACGCGCCCTGACCGGTTATACTGGTCGTTCGGCGCTCCAATTGACGCGGACAAAGGACCGGATCGATCTCCAACGGTTTCGACAAGGCTGAACGGCAGCGGTTTCATAACCTGCTGAAGCTCGCGGCCGAGAGTCCGTTCGAGGGCGAGCGGGATGCGGCGCTCGCGGCGGCGCGCCGGCTTGCCTCGAAGCACGGCATGGACCTTCGCGAAGCGGCCGCATCGGCCGAGCCGGAGCCCGAAGTCCGCCGGCCAGAGCCGAAGAAGGACTTCTGGAGTCGCGCCGCCGAGCGGGGCTGGCGGCCGAACGGCTTCGAAGCGCCGCCCGGGTTCGAAGACCGCTGGGGTCAGACGGGGCGCGATCGTCGGCAGGGCTGGCGGCGGCCCGAGGACGACAAGCAACGCTGGCGCGCCGCGTTCGAGGCCGCGCGGCGTCGCGGCCTGGACGACGCCGACGAGGCGGAGCGGCCGCGTCCGCGGCGGCGCAACAATCAGCCGAAGAGCAATCGGCGCATGAACTCCTGGGCGCACGCGCGGGCGCTCTTGCGCGAAACTTCGCTGCCGCTGTCCGAGGTCGCGCAGATCACGCGGCTTTCGATCTATCAGGTGGTCGGCCTGAAGCTTAAGATGCGCGAAGAACGCGAAAACATGAGCCGCGCGCGCGCCTGAGCCGGACCTTCTTCCGGCCGACGCGCCAAAGGCGCGGCGAGCAGGGGGGGATGCGCATGAAGCTCGGGCTGTCGATCGGTTATTCCGGGGCCGAACTGGATATTCCGCTGGAGCGGGTGAAGCGCGCCGAAGCGCTCGGCTACGACGCGGTCTGGACGGCGGAAGCCTATGGTTCGGACGCGGTGACGCCGCTCGCCTACATCGCGGGCCACACCAGTCGCATCAAGCTTGGCACGGCGATCATGCAGTTGGCCGCGCGCACGCCGGCGAACGCCGCCATGTCCGCGGCGACGGTCGATGCGATCGCCGGCGGCGGCCGCTTCATCGCCGGCCTCGGCGTCTCGGGTCCGCAGATCGTCGAGGGCTGGTACGGCCAGCCCTGGGGGCGGCCCTATTACCGCCTGAAGGACTACGTCGAGATCATGCGGAAGATCTTCAAGCGGGAGGAGCCGGTCGTCCATGACGGGCAGGAGATCAGCCTGCCCTATACCGGGCCGGGGGCCGCCGGCGTCGGTAAGCCCCTGAAGTCTATCCTGCACATGAACCCGGATATTCCGATCTATATCGGCGCGGGCAACGCCGCGACCGTCCGGCTGACGGCGGAGATCTGCGACGGCTGGCTGCCGCTCGGCCTGACGCCCGCGGCGGCGGCGGAATACCTGCCCTGGGTCGAGGAAGGCTTCGCCCGTGCCCGTGCAAAGGGCGTCGACAAGGGGTTCCACAATTTCGAGATCGTCGCCTCCGTCCATGTCGAGATCGACGAGGACGTGAAGGGCGCTCTGGACCGCCTGAAGCCCGAAGTCGCGCTCTATGTCGGCGGCATGGGCCACCGCAACAAGAACTTCCACAAGGAGATGATGGTCCGGCGCGGCTATGGCGATGCGGCCGACCGCATTCAGGAGCTGTTCCTGGCCGGCCGCAAGGACGAGGCGACCGCCGCCGTGCCGGACGAGTGGGTCGACGAGAAGTCTCTGGTCGGCACGCCGGCGCGCATCAAGGAACGCTACAAGCGCTGGGAAGCCTGCGACCTGCTGGACAGCCTGTACGTCAGGACCAAGCAGGACGCTGCCGTCGAGGTGATGGCGGAGGCCGCTAGGCTGAACGCGCCACGCTAGCGTCGTCGGCGTCGTCCGCGCCTTCGAGTTCGGCGACGCGCGCGCGAAGCGCCTCAAGCTCTTCCTGCAATTGCGTTACGGTGCGGGCGAGCGGGTCCGTCATGTCGCCCGCGAGGGCGTAAGCGGCGAAATCGTCGGGCTCCGGCTTCGGCTGCGAGCGTTGCACGATCTTCGCCGGGATGCCGACGACGGTCACGCCGGGCGGCACCGCGTTGACCACGACGGCGTTGGCGCCGACCCGGGCGCCCGCGCCGACAGTGAACGGCCCCAGGATCTGCGCGCCCGATCCGACGATCACGCCATCCTCCAGCGTCGGATGCCGCTTGCCCTTGGCGAGCGACGTGCCGCCGAGCGTGACGCCCTGATAGAGCGTCACGTCATCGCCAATCTCCGCGGTCTCGCCGATGACGACGCCCATGCCGTGGTCGATGAACAGGCGCTCGCCGATTTTCGCGCCCGGATGGATTTCGATCCCGCTGAAGACGCGTCCCAAATGAGAGACGAACCGGCCGAGCGTGTAGAACTTCCGACGCCAGAGCCAGCTAGATATCTTGTAGCAGGTCAGGGCATGGAAGCCCGGATATGACACAATGACGTCCCAGCGGCTGCGGAGCGCGGGGTCGCGATCGACATAGGAGTCGATTTCCTTGAACAGGGTTTTGAACATCCGCCCGGCTCCTTACCGTACCACTGGACGTTTTTTCCGCCGATTGCTCACACTGACGGATATAGGTGCGCCGATGCAAAGAGAATATCGAAAACTTGGGGACGTTTTTGCGTCGCGTGCATGAATTCAGGCTGAAACTCCGTCAATCAAGCATTAGATTGCCCAAAACCACGTCGCCAGAATCGTATCGCTAGAGGACTCTTCATGCAATTTCGCCGGGATTTCATCGACGCCATCGGCCACACGCCGCTGATCCGCCTGACCGCCGCGAGCGCGGCGACGGGCTGCGAGATTCTGGGCAAGTGTGAGTTCATGAACCCTGGCGGCTCCGTCAAGGATCGTGCGGCGCTCGCCATCGTCCAGGACGCAGAGGCGAAGGGGCTGCTGAAGCCGGGCGGCGTGATCGTCGAGGGCACGGCCGGCAACAC
>DAINCG010000341.1:4980-5410 GCA_036732525.1 Pseudomonadota bacterium
ACCGGACGGTCATCGTCATCCCGGAGACGCAGAGCCAGGAAAAGAAAGACATGCTGATCCTGGCGGGCGCGGAGCTTGTTCAGGTGCCGGCCGCCCCATATCGCGATCCCGGCAACTACGTCCACGTTTCCCGCCGCCTCGCCGAGGAGCGGGCGAAGACGGAGCCGAACGGCGCGATCTGGGCCAACCAGTTCGACAATGTCGCGAACCGGGAAGGCCATCGGCGCACGACGGCGGAGGAGATCTGGGCGGAGACCGACGGCAAGGTCGACGGCTTCATCTGCGCGGTCGGCAGCGGCGGCACGCTCGCCGGCGTCGGCATGGGCCTCAAGGCCAAGAACCCGGACGTCCAGATCGGCATCGCCGACCCGCCGGGCGCGGCGCTCTACGAGTATTATAAGAACGGCGAACTGAAGTCCGAGGGATCTTC
>DAINCG010000342.1:0-4536 GCA_036732525.1 Pseudomonadota bacterium
GCTCGATCAGGTCGACGCCGAGGAGCGCAAGCTTCTCCGAGAACGGCACGACCATCTCCGGGGACCAGCCCTCGTTGGCGTCGACGATCAGGGAGGCCGCCGGCGCATTCGCACGGATCGCGGCGACCCGGTCGAGGTCGCCTTCGCCCGCGAGCTTTATCTTGAGCAACGGCCGGTCTTTTGCGGCGGCGGCCGCCTTGCCCATCGCCTCGGGCGTGTCGAGGCTGAGGGTATAGGCGGTCACGACGCCGTGCGGCGCCTCGAGCCCGGCGATGTCCCAGACGCGGCGTCCGGCGCGCTTGGCCTCCAAGTCCCAGAAGGCGCAGTCGACGGCGTTCCGGGCGGCGCCCGCCGGCAGCAGCGCCTGGATGTCGCCCCGGTCGGCGCCGCCGGCGATCGCCGCTGCAACGCTTTCGATCTGGGCGCGCACGCTCTCCACCGTCTCGCCATAGCGGGCATAGGGCACGCATTCGCCCCGGCCGACCGCGGCGCCGTCCCGAAGCGTCGCGACGACGACGCGGCTTTCGGTCCGGGCGCCCCGGCTGATCCGGAAGACGCCGCGGATCGGGAAGACCTCTTCCGCGTGGGTCAGTGTCGCGCTCATGCCGGGTCCGCCCATGGGTCGTAGGAGCCGAAGTTCCAAAGCTGGCCTTCGGGATCGCGGCAGGAGAACATCCGCCCGCCATATTCGGGATCGTGAATCTCGACGACGATGTCCGCGCCCGCCGCCTTGGCGGACGCATAGACCGCGTCGACGTCGGCGATGACGACATAGGGGCTCTGGTTGACCGCCGCGCCCATGTCGGCCGGCCGTTGCAGGGCTCCAAAGTCGTCGTCGCGGTGGTCGCCCAGCATGCTCATCGCCTTGCCGAGCACGAGCTGGGCATGCTCGATCCGCCCGCCCTCGCCGTCGACGATCATGTGCGGGCGGAAGTGGAAGGCCGCGCCCAGCCAGTCGATCATCCGGCGCGCGTTCCGGTAGCGCATGGTCGGGATGATGGCTGTCGCGGTCATAGCGGTCAGATCTTCAGCATCTCGTCGACGATGCGCGCCGGACCTTGGCGGATCGGGTCGACCGTCGGCAGGCCGAAGCGGTCTTCGATCTCGCGCATCAGCCGGTCGCCGTCCGACGGGGAGACGTTCGAGGTGTTGACCGAGATGCCGACGAAGCGGATGTCCGGGTTGGTCAGCCGCCCGAGGCTGAGATAGGGCTCGAACGCGTCTTCCAGCTTCGGGATCGGCATGTGCGGCAGGCCGCGCATGTGCTTCCGCGTCGGCTCGTGGCAGAGGATGAGCGCGTCCGGCTGCGAGCCGTGCAGCAGGCCGAGCGTCACGCCCGCATAGGCGGCGTGGAAGAGCGAGCCCTGGCCTTCGACGACGTCCCAGTGTTCGGGGTCGTTCTCCGGCGACAGCCATTCGGCGGCGCCGGCGATGAAGTCGGAGACGATGGCGTCGATGGCGATGCCGCGCTCCGCGATCAGCACGCCGGTCTGGCCGGTCGCGCGGAAGTCGGTGTTGACGCCGCGGCCCTCAAGCTCCCGCGCCACGGCGAGCGCGGTGTACTTCTTGCCGATCGAGCAATCCATGCCGACGGTCAGCGCGCGCTTGCCGGCGCGGCGGATGCCCTTGCCGGTGCCGAACTCCCGCGTCGGGTGGCGGAGGTCGTGGAGCTGGGCGCCGTGCTTCTCCGCCGCCGCCTTGATCGCTGGGAAGGAAGCGAGGCGGGCGTGCAAGCCGGACGCGACGTCCATGCCGCCCTCGATCGCCTCGACGATGGTGGCGATCCAGTGGTCGGGCAGGAAGCCGCCCTGGTTGACCACGCCGACGACGAGCGTCGCGCCGCCCTTGGCCTTGGCTTCCGCCACGGTCATGTCGGTCAGGCCGCAGTCGGCGTTGCAGCCGGGCAGGCGGACCTGGCCAAGGCACCATTCGGGCCGCCAGTCGGCGACGCCATCCGCGGTCTTCGCCGCAAGCTGGTCGGCGACGTCGCCGAGGAACAGGACGTAGGGCTTCTTGATTTCCATCGGAGTCAGGTTCCGGTCAGCGCTTCGGCTGGAGGTCTTCGACGATACGGGCGAGCACGCTGGCGCCGATCGGCAGCACCGCGTCGTTGAAGTCGTAGCTCGGGTGGTGGACGTTGTCCTTGGAGGGGCCGCCGCCCTGACCAAGCCACAGATAGCAGCCGGGCTTCTGGTTCAACATGAACGCGAAATCCTCCGCGCCCATGGTCGGCTCGACGTCCCGTCGGACGTTCTCGGCCCCGACGACGCCCACCGCGACGCCGGCGGCGAGTTCGGTCTCGCGCTCATGGTTGACCGTGGCCGGATAGCCCCGGCGGTAGTCGACCTCGGCGGAGCCGCCCATGCCCTTGGCGATGCCTTCGGAAATCGCCTTCATGCCGGCCTCGATCCGATCCTGCACGTCGCCACGGAAGGTGCGCACGGTGCCGGAGAGGACGGCTTCGTCCGGGATGACGTTGAAGGCGGCGCCGGCGTGGAACATGGTGACGCTGATGACCGCGGTCTGGATCGGGTCCTTCGAGCGGCTGACCAGGCTTTGCAGCGCGGTCACGATCTGGCTGCCGATGACGATCGGGTCGACGCCGTGATGCGGCATGGCCCCATGGGCGCCCTTGCCGCGCACCTTGATGTCGAACTTGTCGGCCGCGGCCATGATCGGCCCTGGCACGGCGGCGACGGTGCCGGCCGGCATCTGCGGCCAGTTGTGCAGGCCGTAGACCTGGTCGCAGGGGAACTCCTCGAACAGGCCATCGTCGATCATCGCCTGGGCGCCGGCATAGCCCTCCTCGGCCGGCTGGAAGATGACGTTCACGGTGCCGGCGAAGTTCCGCGTCTCGGCGAGATACTTGGCGGCGCCCAGCAGCATGGTGGTGTGGCCATCATGGCCGCAGGCGTGCATGACGCCGTCGTTCTGCGATTTCCAGGCGACGTCGTTCGCCTCGACGATCGGCAGCGCGTCCATGTCGGCGCGCAGGCCGATCGAGGGGCCGTCGCCCGCGCCCTTGATCACGCCGACGACGCCGGTCTTGCCGACGCCTTCCTTGACCTCAATGCCCCAGGACCGAAGCTTCTCCGCGACGATGCCGGCTGTCCGCGTTTCCTGGAACGCCAGTTCGGGGTGCATGTGGAAATCCCGCCGCCAGGCGGTCAGTTCCTCTTCCATGGCGGCGATGGAATTGATCACGGGCATGGGCGGTCGCACCTTCCTGAACGGGTCGGGGTTTCATGGTAGAAATACATAGCCCGAATCCGGATGCGAGGCCATGGACGGCCAGTCGTTCAGCGTGAAAACCGCCGACAAACCGACCCCGATGATGGCCCAGTACATGGCCATCCGCGAGGCGCATCCGGGCTATCTGCTGTTCTACCGGATGGGCGACTTCTACGAGCTGTTCTTCGAGGACGCCGTGAAGGCGGCGGCGACGCTCGACATCACGCTGACCCAGCGCGGCCAGCACGGCGGCGACCCGATCCCGATGGCGGGCGTGCCGGTCAAGAGCCACGAGGCCTATCTCGAACGCCTGATCCGCGCCGGCCACAAGGTCGCGATCTGCGAGCAGACCGAAGACCCGGCAGAGGCGAAGAAGCGGAGCGGCAAGACGCTGGTCGCGCGCGACGTCGTCCGCCTGGTCACGCCCGGCACGCTGACCGAGGACACGCTGCTCGACGCGCGCCGGAACAATTATCTGGCCGCATTGGCGGAGGCGGGCGGCCGGCTCGGCCTCGCCTGGCTCGATCTCTCGACCGGCGCCTTCGAGACGGAATCGCTGGTTCCAGGCGATCTCGCCGAGGCGCTCGCGCGCATCGTACCGACCGAACTGGTGCTGTCCGATAAGCTGCTGGCCCGCGACGCGATCAAGCCGGCGCTGGGCGAATGCGCGGCCGTCCTGACCGATCTGCCCGCCGCCCGCTTCGACAGCACGAATGGGGCGCGGCGGCTCAAGGAGGCGTTCGGCGTCGGCGATCTCGATGGTTTCGGCGCCTTCGAGCGGGCCGAAGTCGCGGCCGCCGCAGCGCTCGTCGACTATCTCGAGACGACCCAGAAGGGGGAGGCCGCGCGCCTCGACCCGCCGCGCCGCTTCCAGGCCGGCCGGGTCATGCAGATCGACCCCGCCACCCGCCGCAGCCTGGAGCTCTTCCAGACCCAGGCGGGCGACCGGAAGGGCGCGCTCCTCGCCGCGATCGACCGGACGGCGACCAGCGCAGGCGCGCGTCTCCTGTCCGCCTGGCTCGCGGCGCCGCTAACGGACTGCGCGGCGATCCGTGCGCGCCTGGACGCCGTGGCCTTCTTCCATGACCGGCCGGGCATCGCCGGCGATATGCGGCGCGCGCTTGCCGCCGCGCCCGATCTCGCCCGCGCGCTCTCCCGTCTGGCGTTGGGACGGGGCGGGCCGCGCGACCTCGACGCGACTGGCCGCGCGCTCGACGCGGCCACGGCCGTCGCGGCGGCGCTTGACGGCGCCGACGGACTTTCGCCGCCGCCGGCGCTGCTGTCGGACGCGGCGGCGCGCCTCGT
>DAINCG010000342.1:4572-5401 GCA_036732525.1 Pseudomonadota bacterium
CCTGCCGCTGCTCGCCCGCGACGGCGGCTTCGTCGCGGCGGGCTATGACCAGGAACTCGACGAAATCCGGGCGCTCCGCGACGACAGCCGCCGGCTGATCGCCGAACTGCAGGCCCGCTATCAGGACGAGACGGGCGTCGGCAACCTGAAGCTCAAGCATAACGCGGTGCTCGGTTATTTCGTCGAGACGACCCCGGCGAACGAGGCGCGGCTCACAGGCGACGAGCGTTTCATCCGCCGGCAGACCATGGCGAACGCCGTCCGCTTTTCGACGGTCGAACTGGCCGACCATGAAGCGAAGATCGCGAGCGCGGCCGACCGGGCGCTCGCCCGCGAACTCGAAATCTTCGAAGCGCTGCGGGCGGAAGTGATGGCGGCCTCTGCGCCGCTCGCGCGGGCGGCGGATGCGCTGGCGCTGATCGACGTGGCGGCCGGGCTCGGCCGGCTCGCGGCGGACGCGGGCTATGTTCGGCCCGACATCGACGACAGCCTCGCCTTCAAGGTCGTGCAGGGCCGCCACCCGGTGGTCGAGCCGGCGCTGGCGGCGGGCGCCTTCGTGCCGAACGACTGCGATCTTTCCGTCGAGGACGGCAAGCGGCTCTGGCTGGTGACCGGGCCGAACATGGCGGGCAAGAGCACCTATCTCCGCCAGAACGCGCTGATCGCGCTCCTGGCGCAGATCGGCTCCTTCGTCCCGGCGGCGTCGGCGCATATCGGCGTCGTTGATCGTCTCTTTAGCCGCGTCGGCGCGTCGGACGACCTGGCCCGCGGCCGGTCCACCTTCATGGTCGAGATGGTCGAGACCGCCGCCATCCTGAACCAGGCCGGC
>DAINCG010000343.1:0-5398 GCA_036732525.1 Pseudomonadota bacterium
ACGGCGGCCGGCCGATCGGGCAAATCATGCGCCAACCGGCCTTCGTCGTCGCGACGCTCTGCGCCACCATCGGCCAGGCGGTCATGAACCTGCTGATGACCTCGACGCCGCTCGCCATGCATCACGCAAGCCATGTCTTCGCGTCGACCGCGCTGGTGATCGAGTGGCACATCTTCTTCATGTTCGCGCCGGGCTTCTTCACCGGCTCGCTCATCAAGCGCGCCGGCGCGGTGCCGGTGATCGCGACGGGCATCGCGCTTCAGGCGATCTGCATCGTGATCGCGCTCTCGGGCGAGGCCGTCCTGAACTTCTGGGCCGCCTCGGCGCTGCTCGGGCTCGGCTGGAACTTCGCCTTCACCGGCTCGACCAGCCTGCTGACCGAGGCGCATACGGCGGCCGAGCGCGCCAAGACCCAGGCGGCGACGAACTTCATCATCTTTTCGTTCGTCGCGGTCGGATCGCTTTCGTCCGGCGCCTTGATGCACGCCTTCGGCTGGAACTGGGTGAACCTTGGCGCGCTGCCGCTTCTGCTCATTTCCCTGCTCGCCGCGCTCTGGTTCGCCTGGCGCCGCCGCACGGACGCGGACCGGGCCGAAGCGGCGGCCGACTAGCCTTTCCGTCCGGCGGGAAAACCCCGGCCGTCGCGCGGTCCGCGTGGCATGCTGCGCGACATCCTGAATCCTTGGAGCGCCACGCGATGAAGCTCGGCATCGTCCTTTCGACCCGCGACTATGACGGAACCGGCCAGGGCTTCGCGGACGCGATGCGCGCCGTCGAGGACGAAGGGCTCGACGGCCTCTGGTTCTTCGATGCGATCGGCCGCGGTTATCTCAACCCGGACCCGATCGGCGGCGCCTCGGCGGCGGCGGCGCTCACCCGCCGGATCGAGATCGGCACCTGCATCGTCCAGGTCCCGCTGCGCAACCCGATCGAACTCGCCCAGCGGGTGCTGACGACGCACCATCTGAGCGAGGGGCGGTTTTCGTTCGGCGTCGGCGCCGGCTCGACGGAGGCGGACTTCAAGTCGCTCGGTCAGGATTTCCAGGGGCGGTTCAAGGCGCTGGAGGACGGCATCGCGACGATGCAGGCGCTCTGGCGCGGCGAGACCGTGAACGGCATGAACCTTTCGCCCTGGCCGGCCGTCGTCGGCGGGCCGCCGATCCTGATCGGCAGCTGGGCCGGCGGGCGTTGGATCCGGATCGCGGCCAAGAAACACGCGGGATGGATCGGCTCCGCCATGTACACCAACATCGCGGCGCTGAAGGATGGCGTGACCCGCTTCAAGGCGGACGGCGGCAAGCGAGCCATCGCGACCAACATCCACGTCGACCTCTCGGCGAGCGGCGGCGGCAAGCTCTCGGACGACGACAAGATCGACCTCCGCTGTTCCCCCGCCGTCGCCAAGGACCGGCTAAAATTGCTGCAGGACGCGGGTTTCGACGACGCGATCCTGGTCGTCGCGGACCACAGCGCGGCCAACCTCGCCGCCGTCCGCGCGCTGCTGCAGTAGTCTCCCTACCCGACGATCCGCTTCCGGCCCATCGGCGGGTGGCGGCTCCAGATGAGCCCCGGCGACGCCGGGTGGCCGGACGCGACCAGGCTGTCGACCAGCGCCTCGTCCTCCGCCGTGAAGTCGTGCTCCAGCGCGGCCAGGTAGGATTGCCACTGCTCCAGCGTGCGCGGGCCCGTGATCACGCTGGAAACCAGGCGGTTGTTCAGGACCCAGAGCGTGGCGAATTCCGCCGGCGTCATGCCGCGGCCGGCGATATGCGCCTTGATCGCGGCGACGACCTTGTAGACCTCCGGCGTCAGGTCGCGGTTCAGGACACTGGCGTCACCGCGCCCGCCGCGGCTGTCGGCCGGCGGCGCCGCGCCCTCGACATACTTGCCGGTCAGCGCGCCACGGGCGAGCGGCGAGAACGGCGCGACGCCGAGCTCGAAATACTCGCAGGCCGGCAGGTGGTCGTTCTCCGGCTGACGCATGGCGAGGTTGTACATCGGCTGGCTGACGACCGGCCGCGCGACGCCGAGCTGGTCGCAGAGGCGCATGATCTCCGCGACCTCCCAGCCATGGTGGTTGGAGAAGCCCCAGTAAGTCGCCTTGCCGCTCTCCACGACGTCGCCCATGGCCGCGACGCTCTCGGCGAGCGGCGTCGCCCGGTCGCGGTGGTGCATGTAGTAGATGTCGAAATAGTCGGTCTGGAGCCGCTTCAGGCTGGCGTCGATCGCCTCCATGATCCACTTCCGCGACAGACCGCGCTTCCGCTCCGGCGGGCCGTCCTGCTGACCGACCTTGGTGGCGAGCACCCATTCGGCGCGGTCGGCCTTCAACAGGCGGCCCAGCATCTCCTCGGCCTTGCCGCCATTGTAGGCGTCGGCCGTGTCGATGAAGTTGACCTTGGCCGCACGGGCGAGGTCGAGCACTTCCGCCGCCGTCGCTTCCGACATGCCGGCGCCGAAATCCATCGTGCCGAGGCAGAGCGCCGAGACGCGCAGCCCGCTCTTGCCGAGATAGCGGTATTCCATGGTTCCCCCCCTGTTGTCCTTTCAGGCGATCAGATGATCGACCGACGCCCGCAACTCGCCCCGCCAGATCGGCGTCGCGGCGGGCGGCAGGTCGGTCACAACCTCGTAGCCGGCGGCGAGCGCCGCGTCGAGGAACCGGCCGAGATGGTCCATGGCGCCCGACGGCACGTCGTGAAGGACGAGGAGAGTCCAGTCGGCGGCGTCCATGTCCCGCATGGCGAGATCGATCCAGGAGCCGTCCGGGCGCTTCCAATCCTCCGGCACGGAGGTCCAGAGGACGAGGCTGTGCCGCGTTGCGACCAGATGCTCGACGACGCCGCGGTTCAGCACGCCCGGCTTCAGCACGCCGCCGCCGGCGGAGGGACGGAACAGGCGGTCGGGCTCGTTCAGGCCTTCGAGCAATGCGTCGGTCCGGTCGATTTCGCCAATCGCCGCCGCCGCCGATAGGCCGCCGAAGGGGCGCGGATGGCTGTAGGTGTGGTTGCCGATGCGATGGCCGGCGGCCGCGGCGCGGCGCATCAGGTCGCGCGCGCCGGCGTCCTCAAGACGCGCGCCGACAGGAAAGAAGATCGCGGGCAGACCCCGCGCCGCCAGGGCGTCGAGCACGGCGGGCGTCGTCGCCGGATCGGGCCCATTGTCGAATGTCAGCGTCAGTTTGGGCGCAGCGTCGGTCATGCGTTGAACGTCGTCCTCAAAGTCCGAAGCAAGAATATTGCGCAATTTTGCGCCGTGGCGACTTCGCGGCGCGCCTTGACGCCCCAGTCTCCGGCGGTCACTGTTCTCATACCAGGGAGAAATCGCCGAAGTCAGGCGCGAAAAGCGGCGGGGCGAATGTATACCTATATCGTGCGACGTCTGGCCTTCGGGGCGCTGACCGTCTTCGGCGTCTCCATCATCGTGTTCCTCATCATGCGCGTCATGCCGGGCGATCCGCTGACGGCCATCTTCGGGCCGGACGGCATGACCAAGCTGACCGAAGAGCAGCGCATGAGCTATATGCGGGAGCTCGGCCTCGCCGACCCCTTGATCGTGCAATATTTCCGTTGGGTCGGCGACATCCTGACCGGCGAGCTCGGCCGTTCCTTCTTCCGCGCGGAGAGCGTGGGCGAAATGCTGATGCGGCGCGGCCCGCTGACGGCCCAGATCGCCATCCTCTCCGTCATCCTCTCCTGGGTGATCGGCATCCCGGTCGCGATCATCAGCGCGCTCCGGCCGAACAGCCTCGCCGACAATGTCGTGCGCTTCTTCTCGATCATCAGCATCGCGGTGCCGGGCTTCTGGCTCGGCATGCTGATTGTGCTGGCCCTGCTGTTCTGGTTCGACTACCGGGCCCCGCTGACCGGCGCCGCGCTCTTCGAGAACCCCTGGACGACCTTCCAGATGATCATCGGACCGGCCATCGTGCTGGGGCTCGGCCAAGCCGCCTATATCGCCCGAATGGCGCGCTCGACGCTGCTGGAGGTGGTCCGGGAGGACTATGTTCGAACGGCGCGCGCCAAGGGGTTGAACGGCCGGGCCGTCGTGCGCCTGCACGCCCTGCCGAACGCGCTGCTGCCGGTGATCACGCTCTCCGGCATCCTCCTGGGCTTCGTCCTCGCCGGCTCGATCCCGGTCGAACGGGCGTTCGGCGTGCCGGGCCTCGGCTACGCCATGTTCACGGCGGTGAACGAGCGGGACATCTTCGTGATGCAGAACCTCGTCTTCGTCTACGCGCTCGTTTTCGTGCTGCTGAACATCACGGTCGACATCATCATCGCCTGGCTTGACCCGAGGATCCGCTATCAATGACCCCCGGACCGACCGACATCGCCCTGCCCGCCGGCGCCGCCGCCGACCTGCCGCCGCCGCCCTCGCTGCTCCGGCGGGCCTGGGGCGGCGTCCGGCGCTTCGCCAAGCGCTCGCCGATGGCGGCCTTCTGGGGCGTCGTCTCCTTCCTGATCCTGATGATGGCGATCCTGGCCCCGGTGATCGCGCCCTACGACCCGCTGAAGGCCGACTTCCGGGCGATGAACAAGCCGCCGATCGAGGGCCACGTCTTCGGCACGGACCAGATCGGCCGCGACACCTTGAGCCGCACCATCCACGGCAGCCGGACGTCGCTGATCGTCGCGATCTCCGCCGTGCTGCTCGGCACGACCTTGGGCTCGCTCTGGGGCCTCGCCAGCGGCTTCCTCGGCGGCCGGTTCGACATCATCAGCCAGCGCATCATCGAGTTCCTGCAAGCCTTCCCCGACTTGATATTGGCGATGGCGATCGCGATGGCGCTGGGGTCAGGCACGACCACCGTCATCATCGCGATCGCCATCACCCGCATTCCGTTCGGCGGCCGCGTCATCCGCTCGGTCGTGCTGTCGCTGAAGGAGATGTCCTTCGTCGAGGCGGCGCGGAACTTGGGCGCATCGAACCTGCGCATCATGGCGTTTCACATTCTGCCGCAGTGCGTGGCGCCCTTCCTGATCCTGGCGACGACGCATCTGGGCGTCGCCATCATTATCGAGGCGTCCCTCGGGTTCCTCGGCGTCGGCATCCCGCCGCCGACGCCGACCTGGGGCAACATGCTGTCGGACGCGCTGAACGCGGGCCTGGTGCCGCCCTGGTGGCTGGTGCTGTTCCCAGGCGTCGCCATCACGATTACCGTGCTCGCCTTCAATCTGTTCGGCGACGGCATCCGTGACGCGCTCGATCCCCGGCTCCGCGGCTCGACCTGACGGTCAGGCCGCGTTCGCCGGCTTCTGCAACGGGAAGACGACGCCGGCGTCGTGGAGGTGGCAGGCGGCCATGTGGCCCGGCTGCACCTCGCGGAGCGCCGGCTCTTCTTGGCGGCAACGCGCCATGGCGTAGGGGCAGCGGGTGTGGAAATGGCAGCCCTTGG
>DAINCG010000344.1:0-1551 GCA_036732525.1 Pseudomonadota bacterium
CACGTTCGGCATCAGATAGACGGCGCGGGCGCCCATGCGGGCGGCGGCGGCGAGACCGTCGGGCGTCATCCCGTCGGCGTCGCATTCGACGGCCGTCAGATTAAGGCCGAAGAGGCCGGCCGCCGTCTTGAAGCCCGGATAGGTCAGCGGATCGACCGCCACGACGTCGCCCGGCCGGAACAGGCCGGCCGCCGCGAGCGCCAGCGCGTTCTGCGCGCCGCTCGAAATGATGATCCGATCGGCGTCGACGGGCGCGCCCCGGCTTCCCAGCCAACCGGCGATCGCCTCGCGGTGGCGCGGCTGGCCTTCCGCGCCGCCGTAATCGGCGAGCGTCGCAAGGTCCGAATGGCCAAGACGCGCAAGGCTGGCGGACAGGTCGTCGAGCAGCACGTCGAGCGCCGGCCGGGTGATGGTCAGGTTCAGCAATCCGTCGCTGACCGCCGCGCGGCGCACGAACATTGCGTCACGAAGTTCCTGGGCGCCGTCGGCCTCGACGAAAGTGCCGCGGCCGACTTCCCCGCGCACCAGGCCGCGCCGCGTCGCTTCCGCATAGCCCCGGGTCACGGTGCCGACCGTCAGGCCGAGCGCGAAGGCGAGATTGCGGTGGGGCGGCAGCTTCTCGCCGACCGCCAGCACGCCGTCGGCCCGGTCGCGCTCAATCGCGTCCGCCAGCGCCAGATAGGCCGGTCGGTCGGTTCGCAGCGTCGGCGTCCAAATTGTCATGGTGACAATAAAACGATTGCGCCTAATTGTGTCAAATGATTTCTTGGAATGCATCGATTGTCGCTATCGGATCGAGGGAACGCACGCCATGTCCGCAGCCCCAGCAGCAGCCGTCGTCTATGCCGAAGAGCCCGGTCTCGCCACCGCCGAGTTCATCGACGTGCTGCGCCGCTCGACGCTGGCGGAGCGACGCCCGGTCGGCGAACCCGACCGTATCGCGCGGATGATCGCCGCCGCCGACGTGCTGCTGACGGCCCGGTCGGACGGCCGGCTGATCGGCGTCTCGCGCTGCCTGACCGACCATGCCTATTGCGCCTATTGCTCCGACCTCGCCGTCGACCAGGCGTGGCAGGGCAAGGGCGTGGGACAGGAACTGCTGCGCCGGAGCCATGCCGCCTGCGGCGAGGCGACGGCGTTCATCCTGCTGTCGGCGCCGGGCGCCATGACCTTTTATCCGCGCGCCGGCATGCGGCAGGCGGACAACTGCTTCATCTATCCACGCAAGAGCTGAGGCCAGGACGATGCAACTGGACATCTATCAAATCGACGCCTTCGCCAGCCGGCCGCTGGAAGGCAACCCTGCCGCCGTCTGCCCCCTCCCCGCCGACGCCGAATGGCCGGACGACGCGACGCTGCAGGCGATCGCGCTGGAGAACAATCTCTCCGAGACCGCCTACTTCAAACCGGAGGGCGATGCCTTTCGCCTGCGCTGGTTCACGCCGGCGACGGAAGTGGATCTCTGCGGCCACGCGACGCTCGCGACAGCCTGGGCGATGTTCAATCTGCTGGACTTCACCGGCGAGGCGATCCCGTTCGACACGCGGTCGG
>DAINCG010000344.1:1580-3224 GCA_036732525.1 Pseudomonadota bacterium
CTGGCGCCGCCGCCCGCCGCCCTCGGCGCCGCCTTGGGCGCCGCGCCCTGCGCCACGCTGACCTCGACCGCCGGCCACTATCTCGCGGTCTACAAGACGGCCGCGGAAGTGGCGAAGCTCCGTCCGAACTTCTCCGCACTCGCCGACCTCGACCGGCGGGCGATCATCGTGACCGCCCCCGGCGCCGACATGGGCTACGACTTCGTCTCCCGCATGTTCGCGCCGAAGGCGGGGATCAACGAGGATCCGGTCACCGGCTCCGCCCATTGCGTGCAGGCGCCCTATTGGGCCGGCCGGCTCGGCAAGCGCGACCTGAAGGCCCGACAGATTTCAGCGCGCGGCGGCGACGTCGGCTGCCGGGTCGACGGCGAACGGGTTTACCTCTCCGGCACGGCCGCGCTCTATCTCACCGGCAAGATCAACATCTGACCGCGAACGAAGGACGTCCTCCATGACCATCGCTGCGCCAGACGCCATCGCCGCCGCCCGGAAGGTCGTCTACGACGCCATGCCGGCGACGCCGACGCACAGCTATCCGCTGCTGAACGCCCGCACCGGCGCGGCGGTGTTCGTCAAGCACGAGAACCATACGCCGGTCGGCGCCTTCAAGGTGCGCGGCGGACTGAACTTCATGACCCGTTATGCCGAGAACGGCGGCCGGAAGGGCGTCATCACGGCGACGCGCGGCAACCACGGCCAGTCGATCGCCTTCGCGGCGAGCCGCGTCGGCCTCGGCGCGTCGTGCCGGAAGGCAACAGCGTCGAGAAGAACGCGGCGATGCAGGCGCTCGGCGGCGATCTCGTCGTCCACGGCCACGATTTCCAGGCGGCGGCGGAATATGCGGCCGGCCTCGCCGAGGAGCGCGACCTCTACATGCTGCCGTCGTTCCACGGCGACCTCGTCGCCGGGGTCGCGACCTATGCGATGGAGCTGTTCGAGGCGGCGCCGGATCTTGACGCGGTCTATGCGCCGATCGGCCTCGGCTCCGGCATCTGCGGCATCATCTCGGCGCGCGACGCGCTCGGGCTCAAGACGGAGGTGATCGGCGTCGTCGCGGAGGGCGCGCCCTGCTACGCCCTCTCGTTCGAAGCGGGCAGGCCCGTTTCGACCAACGCCGCCGACACCATGGCCGACGGCGTGGCCTGCCGGACGCCTGTTCCAGACGCCGTCGCCACCATCAACGCCGGCGCCGCCCGCATCGTCCGGGTGTCGGACGCGGAGATCAGGTCCGCGATGCGCGCCTACTACACGGACTGCCACAATGTCGTCGAAGGCGCCGGCGCGGCGCCCTTGGCGGCGTTGCTGCAGGATGGCGAGCGGATGCGCGGCAAGCGGGTCGGCTTGGCGCTGTCCGGCGGCAACATCGACCGTCCGGTCTATGCCGCCATCCTGGCCGAAGCGGACTGAGCGTCGGCGTCAGGCGGGATCGCGCAGCAGCAGGATGCGGATGCGGCGGTTGCGCGGGTCGTTCGGCGCGCCGGGAACCGCAAGTTCGCTCGCGCCCTTGCCGACGACGCCGGCGATCTGGTCGGGCGCGACGCCGGCCGCGATCAGCGCTCGGCGCGTGGCGTGCGCGCGGTCGGACGACAGGTTCCAGTTGTCATAGCCCTGACGGCCGCGATAGGGCCGAGCGTCGGTGTGGCC
>DAINCG010000344.1:3243-5382 GCA_036732525.1 Pseudomonadota bacterium
GATCCGGTTGTCGGTCCCTTTGACGAGCTCAGCCACCTCCTGGATCAGCGGCTGCACGGCCGTGCTGAACTCCGTGGAGCCCAAGGGGAACATCGGCTGGTCGAGGTCGTCGATCAGCTGGATGTTCACGCCGTCCTCCGCCCGCTCGACCTTGAGCTTGCGGGCGAGCTGGGCGAGTTCCGGCCGCTCGGCCGCGAGCGCGGCGGCGCGCGCCTTCACGTCCGCGACCAGGCGCTCTTCCTGCGCTTGGGTCTGTTGCGCGCGGTACTGCTCGCGCCAGTCGGGCGCGAGGCCGGCGGAGCCAGGATCGCCCGTGCCGCCCGTCGCGCCGGGATCGCCGATGTTCGCGTGCTCCGCCTCGCCCCGATAGTCGCTGACTTCGAGGAAACCCGCGGCTGACGACAGCAGCTGTTCGACCGTGTCGCCCGCCTCGCCGGCGCCGGCCGCGCCGTCCTCGACGATCGGCGTCGGTTCGGCAGGCACGTCGCTCTCGTCCTTTGCATCCTCCGGCGGCAGCCGGTCGGGCTTCGGCATGAAGACGACGACGTTTTCATGCGGCGGCCGCTGCATGTGCTTGACCTTCGGCCGGCCGTCGATTTCGACCAGCGAGCGCGCCTGCCAGTCGCGACGGACGCCGAAGGCGTCGCGCACGGAGCCGGCGACGACCTGCAGCTTGGTCTCGTCCTGGATCGAGAACGAAATGATCAGCACGAAAAAGCAGACCAGCAGCGACATCAGGTCGGCGAACGTGACCATCCATGCCGGTGCGCCGGCGGGCGCTGCTTTTTCCTTCGCCATGGCCGGTCAGGCCGCCGCCGGTTCGGCGTCCGGGTCGATCCGCTTGTTGGCCGGCAGATAGGCGTTCAGGAATTCCGTCATCAGGTCTGGATGGACCTTGTTCTGGATATGCTGCACGCCTTCCGCAATCAGCGTGAGGTTCATTTCCTCAGAGGCCAGCTTGAGCTGCAGCTTGTCGGCGATCGGCAGCGCGAAGAGCGAGGCGACGAGCGCGCCGTAGAGCGTCGTCAGAAGGGCGACGGCCATGGCCGGACCGATCGCGGACGGATCGTCCATCTTCGAGAGCATCTGCACCAGGCCGACCAGCGTGCCGATCATGCCGAACGCCGGCGCCGCGTCGCCGATGGCGCGCATGATCGCCTGACCCTGGTCGAGCCGCTCGATGATCAGTTCGCGCTCGCGCGTCATCGCCTGCGCGACGACTTCCGGCGCCAGGCCGTCGATGATGAACTGGACGCCCTTGCGTAGGAACTCGTCCTTGATCTCGACTTCCTGCAGCGCGAGCGGCCCGCCCTTCCGGGCGATCTGGGAAAGCTCGCGCAGCCGCGAGATGACCTCCGCGGGCGAACGCGATTTGTTGCCGAAACTGGTCTTCAGAGCCGTAACCAGCGCGAGCCCGACCTGCCCCAGCGTGAAGCGCAGGATGGTCGCAGCGATCGCGCCGCCGATCACGATCATGACCGAGGCGACGTCGACGAACGACATGAAGTCGCCGCCAAGGAAAATCGCGGCCCCGACGACGCCGAGGCCGGCGATCAGTCCGATGATAGTCGCTAAATCCATGGCAATCCGCCCGTACGGCTCCTCTGCCGGCCCGAACGGGACCGGAAGAATGGTTACGCCGGAACCCTACGGCTTTGAGCTAAAGAATTTCTAAAGCGGACCCCGTTTCAGGCGGCGCGGGCGCGCAACCGGTCGGTCAGGAATTCCATCGCCAGTACGATGACGAAGATCGCGAGGATAATCGTCGAGGCGTTGCGATACTGGAAAAGGTCGAACGCGGTCGTGAGTTCCTGGCCGATCCCGCCCGCGCCGACGAGGCCAAGGACGACAGACGAGCGCACCGCCTTCTCCAGCGCGAAGAGCGAGGCGTTGATCATTGACGGCGCCGCGTCCGGCAGGATCGCGCCCACGAGGATCGAGAGGCGCCCCGCCCCGAACGCCGACAGCGCGTCTTGCGGCTCCTTGTCGGCCTCCTCCATCGCTTCGGCGAAGAAGCGGCCGCAGAAGCCGATCGTATCGACGATGATGGTCATCGTGCCGGCGACGGCGCCGAGCCCGATGGTCGCGACGAACAGCAACGCCCAGACAAGGTCCGGCACCGTGCGGAGCAGCGAGACG
>DAINCG010000345.1:0-5371 GCA_036732525.1 Pseudomonadota bacterium
CGTCCCGTCTGCATCGTCGAGCAGCACCAGATCCGTGAACGTGCCGCCGATGTCCACCGCCAGCCGCACGCTCTCTGCCCCAGTCATATAAACGCGTCTCCGACCTTCCGAGATTTCCGACGCCAGCAAATATTGCTGCAACGCAAACTTAGTGTGCTAGGCTTCACCGTCATTCTGCAAGAGCGAGGGAAGCGGACGATGAAGCGAATTGGCCTGAAAGCGCTCGCAACGGCGTGCGTCATCGGATTGGCGGCGCCGGCGGCCGCAGAGACAAGCTGGGACCTGCCGCTCGCCTGGAACGACGGCAACTTCCACGTCGAAAACGCCAAGACGTTCGCCAAGGTCGTCGACCAGGTGACTGGCGGCGAGGTGAAGATCAACATTCACCCGGGCGGATCGCTCGGCTTCAAGGGGCCCGAAATGCTGACGGCGGTCCGGGACGGGCTGGTGCCGATCGGCGACATGCTGCTGATCCAGCAGACCGGCGAGAACCAGCTCTTCGGCCTCGAAGCGCAGCCCTACATGGTCAAGAACCTCGACGAGTTGGAAGTTCTGCACAACTACTTCGTGCCGGAACTGACCAAGCTGTTCGAGCAGTACAATCAGAAGATGCTCTATATCGTTCCGTGGCCGCGCCAGTACGTCTACACCAAGGTTCTGGTGAAGGCGGTCGCCGGCCTGAACGGCATCAAGATCCGCACCTACAACTCCTCGACGACGGACATGTTCAATCGCCTCGGCATGACGGCCGTCCAGCTGCCGTGGGGCGAAGTCGTGCCCGCGCTCGCGGCCGGCACGATCGATTCCGTCACGACATCGGCCAGCTCGGGCGTCGACGGGAAGTTCTGGGAATTCCTGAAGTACATGTACCCGACGAGCCACGTCTGGTCGTCCAACGCCGTGACGGTGAACATGGACGCCTGGAACGCCCTGTCGGAAGCGAATCGCGGCGCGATCCTCAGGGCCGCCAAGGCCCTGCAGCCGGTGTTCTGGCAGGTCAGCCGATCGGAGGACGACATCAAGGTCGCCGAATTGACCTCGAACGGCATCGAAATGGGGCCGCTCAGCGACGAGATGCTGGCCGACATGCAGACCAAGACCGCCGTCATGACCGAGGAGTACATCAAGGCGGCAGGCCCGGTCGCCGAGAAGGTCATCGGCGACTTCAAGAAGGCGGTCGGCCGCTGACGACGATACGCCGTCCCGCGACCGGACGCGGGATCGCGGGACGGCCGGGAGACCGGACATGCTGCGTCTGATCGACGGCCTCGGCCGGATCGCCGGTTATGCGGCGGCGCTCATGATCGTCGGGATCGCGGCGCTCGTCCTGGCGGAAATCCTCTGCCGGAACGTCTTCAACATCAGCCTCACCTTCGCGTGGGACTACAGCGCCTACATGATGGCGGGCGCGATCTTTTGCGGCGCGGCCTTCACCTTGCGCACGGGCGGCCATGTCCGCGTCTCGCTGCTGACCCATAACGTGCCGCCGAAGCTGGCCTTCGTCATCGATTTCATGGCGACGCTGTTCGCGACCGCGATCAGCGCATATGCCGCCTGGGCGCTGATACTCTTCGCCTGGCAGAGCTTCACCAGCGGCCGGACGTCCTCGACCATCGACGCGACGCCTCTCGTTTATCCGCAGGGTCTGATCGCCCTCGGCGCGACGCTGCTCGCGCTGCAATTCGCCGCCCGGCTTGTTCGCCTGATCATCCGTCAGCCGCCCGAAGACCTTTCGGCAAAGGAAGCCTATGGCGTCGAATAGCGCTGTCGCGGAGGCTCCCGCCGCCGCTCAAATGCGGCCGAGCGGCATCGTCATCCTGATCCTGATCGCCGCGGCGGTCGCGGCCGGCGTCTGGGGCGTGATCGCCGGCCAGGGCGCCGTCATCGCAATTTCGGCGACCGTCCTGGCGGTCCTGATCAGCACGCTGGCGCTCGGCGTCTGGGTCGGCGTCGCCCTCTTCTCGGTCGGCGTGATCAGCCTGGCGCTGTTCCGCAACATGCCGGTCGAAAAACTGCTGGCGCAGTTAACGTTCAACGTCACGACAACGCCTGAACTCATTGCGTTGCCATTGTTTATTTTTATGGCGGAGATCCTGTTCCACTCCCAGCTTTCCGCCTCCCTGTTCACCGGCCTCGCCCCGTGGACCCAGCGATTGCCCGGCCGGCTGCTGCATGTGAACGTGCTGTGATGTACGCTCTTCGCGGCGATCTCCGGCTCGTCCGCCGCCACCACGGCGACGGTCGGGCGCATCACCATGTCGGAGCTGTTCCGACGCGGCTACGACCGCGACCTGGCGATGGGTTCGCTCGCCGGCGCCGGCACGCTCGGCCTGTTGATCCCGCCGTCGATCGTGCTGATCATCTACGGCGTTCTCGCAGAGACATCGATCCTGAAGCTCTTCATCGCCGGCGTCATTCCAGGTCTCCTGCTGGCCGGCGCATATATGGCCTATATCGGCACGCTCGCGACCCTGAAGGGCGCCACGCCGGACGAAAGCGGGCCGACCAGTTGGGCCGAGAAGCTCTACGGCCTGCGCCACCTCGGCCCCGTCGTCTTCCTGATCGTCGTGGTGCTGGGCTCGATGTATGGCGGCATCGCCAGCCCGTCGGAGGCCGCGGCCGTCGGCGTTCTCGGCGCGCTGATGGTCAGCGCGATGCAGCGATCGCTGACCTTCGAGAACCTGAAGAACGCCTGCCTGGGCGCCGTACGGACGGTTTCGATGATCGGTCTGATCGTCGCCGGCGCCTACTTCCTTTCGGTCGCCATGGGTTTTCTCGGGGTGCCCCGCGCCATCGCGAACGAGATCGGCGCGCTCGGTCTTTCGCCATTCGCTCTGATCGCGCTGCTGCTGGTCTTCTACGCCATTCTCGGCTGCGTGCTCGAAGGCATGTCGAGCATCGTGATGACGCTGCCGATCACCCTGCCGCTGGTGCTCGCCGCCGGATTCGACAAGATCTGGTTCGGCATCTTCCTGGTGATCGTCGTGGAAATGGCGCAGATCACGCCCCCGGTCGGCTTCAACCTCTTCGTCATCCAGGGCATGACCGGCGAGCCGATCGGTCGGATCGCCCGCGCCACCATCCCCTTCTTCCTGATCATGGTGGCGCTCGCCATAATGATCACCCTGTTCCCCGGGATCGTCACCTTCCTTCCGAACGCCATCCAATTCCACGGCTGAGATGACCGAACTCTTCCTGAACCGGGCCGCCGGCGTGCTGCACGACGGCGGCCAGCGGGTGTTCGACGCCCAGGCGCGTTCGTGGCGGCGCGTCCCGCAAAGCGCGGTCGGCGGCGCGGCCATATCCGTCGACGATGCGGTGCGCTGGCTGCAACGGGAAAGCGGGCGGCCGGTCCGCGCGCCGGTGGCGGTGATCGGCGGCCGCGACGCGACGGAAGCGCAGATGGCGCGCGCCGAGGCGATCGGCGCCGGCCTCGCGGGTCTCGGCCTCGCGCTGCTTTGCGGGGGCCTGACCGGCGTCATGACCGCCGCGGCGAAGGGCGTCGTCGAAGCGGGCGGGGTTGCGATCGGCATCTTGCCGGACGCCGACTGGCGCGACGCCAACCCCTATGTCACCTACGCCCTGGCCAGCGGCGTCGGCCTCGCGCGGAACGCCATCATCGCGGAGGCCGGCTTCTGCATCGTCGCCGTCGGTGGCAGCTTCGGCACGCTTTCGGAAATGGCCTATGGCCGGCAATTCGGCCGGACCGTCATCGCGTTGCCCGACGCCCCGGATGTCGAGGGCGTCCTGCGCGTCGACACGCCGGAAGCGGCGCTCGCACAAATCGCGCGGCTCGTGCTGAATCTCGACGGCGGCGAGAAGCCCTGGCGCTGAGCCGGGCCTCGCGCCGCCGCCGTTTCCATCACACGATCGCGACGCCGTTGGCCGGGCTGCCGACCGCGCCCGGCAAGCGGATCGGCTGGCAGGTCGCGAAGAAACGGGTGCGCCCGTTCGCCTTCAGCCACTTCGCAAGATCGGTCAGGTACCAGATCTCGCCAAGCGGCACGCCGAGCTTGAACAGGCAATGCTGGTGCAAGGGGCTGTTCGCATAGGTCTTGCCGGGCGCCGGGCGCGCGGGCGACTGCTCGACCGCATAGTTGTCCGCGATCATCGAAGCGACGCCCGAATCGGTGATCCAGTTGAGCAACTGATCGTCCCGGCCGTCGAGCGTGGCGCAGGTTTCGTGCATCTGCTCCCGCGTCGGGGTCTTCCCGGCCTCCAGGATGACGTCGGCGAAGCCGGTATAGAAGAACATCAGGTCGCCTTCTTCCGGCTCGACCTTCTGCGCCTCCATCGTCTTCATCAGCAGATCGTAGCCGACGACCTTGCGCTCGCGGCCGACAACGTCGAACAGGTTGACGAGATTGCCGCGGCCGACGACGCCGTGTTCGGCGAAGGTCTCGATGCCAAGCTTGCGGGCGCCCATCGGTTCGTCGCGCGGCACGGCCGTTCCGTCGTCGGCATAATCGACCGGGCCGATGACGTCCTTGCCGCCCTGGTAGCCGTTGTAATAGCGGATCTCCGGCACGCCATCCTCGTCTGCGTCGAACAGCTGGCCCATATGCGCGAAGCTGTCCCATTGCGACGAATACTGCAGGGTCATCGTGACCCGATCGTCGCAGCCGACGTCGATGTGCGCGGGATTGTCCATCTTGAGCGGGTAGTTGTAGCGCGCGGTTCCGCTCGTGGCGTCGACGGTGGGCTCGAGGACGGGCGGAAAACGGCGCGGATTCAGGACGTTGCCGCCGGGATAGTCGAGCGGCAGCGACAGGCAGAAGCGCTCGCCCGTCTTGATTTCCTGGGCCGCCTTCAGGACGCGTTCGGCGGTCAGCAGGTTCAGGCGGCCGAGTTGATCGTCGGGGCCCCAGTCGCCCCAGGTCGAGCCCTCGGGGCGGCGTTTCCAACGGGGATTCATGGTCGTTTCCTCTTCCCGGATATCTATGCGATGGATGCGCTGGGCAGTCTGACCCAGCCCGAACGGAATTGGGAAGAGGCCATGGCGTTCGATACGGCGCTGACGCGCATGTTCGAAATCGAGATTCCGATCGTCTCCGCGCCGATGGCGTTCGTCGCCGGCGGCGCGCTCGCCGCCGCCGTTACGCATGCGGGCGGCCTCGGCCTGATCGGCGGCGGCTACGGCGATCCGGACTGGATCGAGGAGCAGCAGGGCCTCGCCGGAAACGCCGCCGTCGGCGTCGGCTTCATTGCGTGGCGCCTGCCGGAGCGGCCGGAGGCGTTGACCCGCGCGCTCAGCCGGCGGCCGCGCTCCGCATTTCTCTCGTTTGCCGGCATCGCGCCCTATGCGGACGAGGTCAAGGGTTCGGGCGCGCGCCTGATCGCGCAAGTACAGTCAGTTCGCCAGGCGAAAGAG
>DAINCG010000346.1:0-2282 GCA_036732525.1 Pseudomonadota bacterium
GATCGTATAGACCCGCGCCGGCCGATTGGCCTCCGCCCCCGCGGACGAGCCGCCGCCGCGCGCCAGCGGCTGCGATCCGCCGAGCGCCGTCGCCGGCACCAGCGGCGCGTCCGGCGCGATGTCGGGGGGTAGATTGACCGACGGCGTCTGCCGGGCGGCGGAGAGCGCGCGCGCCTGCGCCCGGACATAGGTCTGGAACTCGGCCAGGGGCATGTCGGGGCCGCCAAAGCCCGAGGCGCCTTCCAGCGCCCGCGCCACCGTCCAGCTGACCGCGCCGCGCATGCGGCCCTCGATCTCGACTTCGGGGATCTGCTCCTCGTCGCGCGCCGCGGCGACGAAGATGACGTTTGCGCCGCCGCCGATGTCGAGCCCCTTGGTCCGGGCGGCGGGCGTCGGCAGCGGATCGTCGCTGATGCGGCCGATGCCGGCGAAGCGGGTCGGCGCGTCGCGCCCGCGCAGGTCCATCTGCCGGGTCATGGTGCCGCTGTGGCAACTGTCGATCAGCACGAACGCGCGCGCGGCCGGATCGACCTGACCCAGGATCGCGCCGATCTCATTGTCGCGCAGCCGCTCGCCGGCGCGCGGCCCGCTCTCGCCGAAGCCGGCGAACACGATGGTCTCATCGCGGCCGTCCGCCTCGTCGCCCGGTATCGCCTCAGGCTCCTGCAGGCCATGGCCGGCATAGGTGAACACGAACAGGTCGCCGGCCCCGGCGCGACGGATCTGCCGATCAAGCGCGTCGGTCACCCGACGGCGCGTCGCCTCCGCATCGACGATGAGTTCGACCTCCGCTCCGAGCGCGGTCAGCGCGCCCGCGAGATCGCGCGCGTCGTTGACGGCGCCCGTCAGCTTCGGCAGCCGCTCATAGGCGTCGACGCCGACGACGACGGCGTAGATCGCGGCGCGCGCTTGCCCGAGCGGCAGGGCGAACAGCGCGGCGGCGAGGACTATGCGGATCGCTTGCTTCATCGCATCAGTTTCGCCGGCATGGCCATCGCGTCAAATCAGAAGTTCGGCATGACGTCGGCGGGCGCCCGATCTGCTACATTTCGCGAAACGTTAGGGAAAGGCGGCGCATGCAGGAAGGCGGGACGAAAGGTCGGCGGATGCTGTTCGTCTACGGCACGCTGATGGACCCCGGCATCCGCAAAGCGGTCATGGGCCGGACGGGCGGCGCGCCGGTCCGTCGGGCGCGGCTCACGGGCTATCGGCGCCGTTTCGTCGCGGGCGCCGAGTATCCCGCGATCGCGCCAGAGGTCGGCGCGATCGTCGACGGTCTCCTTCTTGCGCCGCAACCGGCGGCGACGCTTGAGAGGCTCGACGCCCACGAGGGAGACGAATACGTCCGCCGCCCGGTCGCCGTCACCGCCGGCGGCCGCATTTTCCTGGCCGACGCCTATGTCGCGGGCCCGAAGGCGAAGCTCGGGCGCGGGCCCTGGCGGCTGGGCCCGCGCTGGGCGCGGCGCCGCGCGGCCTACCTGAAACGCCAATTCCCGCCCTCGGCGCGCTATCCTTCTTCCGGCTCCGCGCGGTAGGGCGCGAGGCTTTCGGCGAAGGCGTCCATGAAGGCGAGCGTCAAGAGCGACGGCGGCGCGTGGGTCGGCCGGACCAGCGAGAGCATATGCGGCGTCGACGGGCGGAACGGCCGGATCGCATAGCCGCGAGCGGCGTGCTCGACGGCGTCCAATTCGCTGACGACCGAAACCCCGGCCCCCTCCGCCACCAGCATGCAGGCGCCGGTGAACTGGCGGATTTCGACCCAGGAGGGCGGCGCGACGCCGCGTGCTGTGAAGGCGGCTTCGAGCGCGCGGTAGAAGGCGCTGTCGCGGCGCGTATGGATCAGCCGCTCGCCCGCCAGATCCTCGGGCCAGATCACGTCGCGCGCCGTCAGCGGATGGTCCGCCGGCAGGATGCAGACGGTGCGCATCGCGGCGTTCCGGTGATCGACCGCCGGATGGCCGGCGAAGCCGTCTGTCACGCCGAAGTCGTAATGATGGCCGATGATCCAGTCCAGAATCCGCTCCGGCCGGTCGGGCTCCACCGTCGCGGTGACGCCGGGGCGCGCGGCGAGAAAGCGGGCCAGCACCTTCGGCAGGTGGCTCGTGGCGAAGCCCGGCAGGCAGGCGATGCGGATATGGCCTGCCGTCCGGGCGCTGAGGTCCCGGGTCAGCTCCTCGATCCGCTCCATGCTGTCGAGCATGCGCTCGACCTCCGCCAGTAGGTAACGCGCCTCCGGCGTCGGCGCGAGCCGGACGTCGCGCCGGTCGAACAGGTCGAAGCCG
>DAINCG010000346.1:2334-5366 GCA_036732525.1 Pseudomonadota bacterium
CCGCCGCCGCCGTCATGCCGCCGTAACTGGCGACGGCGCGGAATGCCTCCAACTGTCTGATGCTAATAGCCATTCGACCCCCGGAGGCCCGATTCTAGACGCCCTCGAAGAACCATAACATAAGGTTATGTTATAATTTTATGACAGAAATTTCCAATTGCATTATGACTTTAGCCGTGTTTCGCTTCCCTTGAGGCAGTCGCCGAACGGGGCCGTCTGCGCGTCTATCTGGCAAGGAGGGAACGATGAAGCATCCGATTATCGGCGCGGCGCTGGCCGGCGCGCTGGCCGCCGCGTCGACGGGGGCCTTCGCCCAGACCGAAGTTCAGTGGTGGCACGCCATGGGCGGCGTCAACGGCGAGCGGGTCAACAAGATCGCCGGCGACTTCAACGCCACGCAGTCCGACTACAAGGTGACGCCGGTCTACAAGGGCAATTACACCGAGACGATGACGGCCGCGATCGCCGCCTTCCGCGCGAAGCAGCATCCGCACATCGTTCAGGTGTTCGAAGTCGGCACGGCCACCATGATGGCGGCCAAGGGCGCCGTCTATCCGGTCGAGAAGCTGATGAACGACGCGGGCGAGCCGTTCGACAAGTCGGACTACCTGCCGGCCGTGATCTCCTACTACCAGACGCCCGAGGGCGAGCTCTTGTCGATGCCGTTCAACAGCTCGACGCCGGTGCTCTGGTACAACGCCGACGCGCTGGAAGCCGCGGGCGCCGCGCCGCCGAAGACTTGGGCCGACGTCAAGGCGGCGTCCAAGAAGCTGGTCGACAACGGCATGAAGTGCGGCTTCTCGTTCGGCTGGCAGTCCTGGGTGATGGTCGAGAACTTCTCCGCCTGGCACAACATCCCGATGGGCACGAAGGAAAACGGCTTCGCCGGCTTCGACACGGAATTCACCTTCAACAACGAGCACGTCGCGAACCGTCTGGCCGACATCGCCGACATGTCGAAGGACAAGCTGTTCGTCTATGGCGGCCGGCGCGGCGACAGCCTGCCGATGTTCACCAATGGCGAGTGCGGCATGTGGATGAACTCCTCCGCCTATTACGGCTCGATCAAAAGCCAGGCGAAGTTCAAGTTCGGCCAGACCATGCTGCCGCTCGACACGGCGGTCGCCGAGAAGCCGCAGAACTCGATCATCGGCGGCGCGACCCTCTGGGTGCTCGGCGGCCATGAGGCCGAGGAGTACAAGGGCGTGGCCAAGTTCATGACTTACCTGTCCTCGCCCGAGGTGCAGGCGTGGTGGCATCAGGAAACCGGCTATGTGCCGATCACCACCGCCGCCTACGAGCTCTCGAAGTCCCAGGGCTTCTACGAACAGAACCCCGGCACGGACACGGCGATCCAGCAGCTCAGCCTGAACCAGCCGACGCCGAACTCCCGGGGCATCCGCTTCGGCAATTTCGTCCAGATCCGCGACGTCATCAATGAGGAGATGGAAGCGATCTGGAACGGCTCGAAGGACGCCAAGACCGCGCTCGACGACGCGGCGAAGCGCGGCGACGACCTGCTCCGCAAGTTCGAGCGGACGGTCAACTGACGACGACTGGCGACCGCCGCCGGCCCCTCTCTCCCGGGGCCGGCGGCGGCGCGAAGTCCGAACGGGCGGACATATGCTGAAACGGGTGCACTTTCCGGCGTCGCCCCTGCCCTATCTGCTGGTCCTGCCGCAGATCGCGATCACGCTGGTCTTCTTCATCTGGCCCGCCAGCCAGGCGCTCTATCAGTCGTTCCTGATCGAGGACGCCTTCGGCCTCGGGTCGGAGTTCGTCTGGTTCGAGAATTTCGAACTGCTGCTGCAGGACGATCAATATCTCGGCGCCTTCGGGCGCACGATCTTCTTCTCCGCCGCCGTCGCGTTCCTCTCCATGTCGATCGCGCTCGTGCTCGCTGCGTTCGCCGACCGGGTCGTGCGCGGCGCGCTCGCCTACCGCACGCTGCTGATCTGGCCCTATGCCGTGGCGCCGGTCCTGGCGGGGGCGCTCTGGGTGTTCATGTTCAACCCCACGCTCGGCCTCATCGCCTACGGCCTTGAAATCTTCGGCGTCGACTGGAACCATTATCTGAACGGCTCCCAGGCGATGCTGCTGGTCATCATGGCCGCCGCCTGGAAGCAAATCGCCTACAATTTCCTGTTTTATCTGGCCGCCATGCAGTCGATCCCGCGCTCGGTGATCGAAGCGGCCGCAATCGACGGCGCGGGTCCTGGCCGGCGGTTCCGCACGATCATCTTCCCGCTGATCTCGCCGACGACGTTCTTCCTGCTGGTGATCAACGCCGTCTACGCCTTCTTCGAGACCTTCGGCATCATCCACGCGGTGACCCAGGGCGGCCCCGCCAACGCGACGACGATCCTGGTCTACAAGGTCTTCAACGACGGCTTCGTCGGCCTCGACCTCGGCTCTTCCGCCGCCCAGTCGGTCATCCTGATGTTCATGGTGATCGCCATGACGGTCGTGCAGTTCCGCTTCGTCGAGCGGAGGGTCGAATACTGATGATCGAGAACCGGCCCCTGCTGACCGTCTTCAGCCACATCGTGATGCTGCTCGGCATCCTGATGGTCGCCTTCCCGATCTGGATCACCTTCGTCGCCGCGACGCACGAGCCGCTGCGCATGACGCAGGCGCCCCTGCCGCTGCTGCCGGGCGGACACTTCTGGGAGAATTTCAGGGACACGCTGTTCGGCCAGGGCCTGAGCGGCACCGAGACGGCGCCCGTCTGGCGGATGCTGCTGAACAGCCTCGTCATGGCGCTCGGCATCGCTATCGGCAAGATCGCGATCTCGCTGCTCTCCGCCTTCGCGATCGTCTACTTCAAGTTCCCGTTCCGCATGGGCTTCTTCTGGATGATCTTCATCACCCTGATGCTGCCGGTCGAGGTCAGGATCGTGCCGACCTTCGAGGTCGTCGCCAATCTCGGCATGCTGAACAGCTATTGGGGCCTCGCCGTCCCCCTGATCGCGTCCGCGACCGCGACCTTCATGTTCCGCCAGGTCTTCCTGACCGTGCCGGACGAGATGCTG
>DAINCG010000347.1:0-5347 GCA_036732525.1 Pseudomonadota bacterium
CGATCCGCCAGTATGACGGGACCTTCTTCTACACCCACTACGCCGGGACCGACGCGACGGCCGAGACCGTCGCGACCATGAACGTCGGCGGCGAGGTTCTGAACGCCGCCATCGCCACCCAGACCGGCGGCTACAACGTCCACTTCGCGACCCAGGGCGTGATGGCGGACAGCAATCTGCTCTGGCAGGCGATCGACTATGCGGTCGAGCGGGGCGAGATTTCGGTCGACCTGAAGCTCACCCGCGACGAGATGATCGTCTCCTCCCGGAACGACATGGACCAGAGCCAGGAATATTTCGAGGTCAATCCGGACGGTTCCGCCAATGGCATCTACGACAACCTGATCCCGATCCTGGAAGACTGGAAGGCGACCTACAACTTCGTCGGCTCCTACTACGTCAACGTCGGCGCCAATCCGCCCGACCAGACGACGGACTGGACGGCGTCGAAGGCCTTCTACGACCGGCTGCTGGAGATGGGGAACGAGATCGGGACCCACTCCTATACCCACCCGCACGACACCAACCTTTTGACCGCTGAGCAGATCGCCTACGAGTTCCAGACCTCGCGCGACGTCATCGCGGCCGAGCTTGGCATCGACGTCATCGGCGCCGCCGTGCCGGGCGCGCCGGAGACGATCCAGACCGCCCAGCAGATCATCCAGTACTTCGACTACATGAGCGGCGGCTATGCCGGCGTCGGCGCGGGCTATCCGGGCGGCTTCGGCTTCCTGACCGATCAGCTGCAGGACAAGGTCTATCTCGCGCCGAACGTTTCGTTCGACTTCTCGCTGGTCGGCTTCAAGGGCCTTTCGGCGGAAGCGGCGGCGGAAGTCTGGCAGAAGGAATTCGCCGAGATCACCAGCCATGCCGCGACGCCGGTCGCGCTCTGGCCGTGGCACGACTACGGGCCGACCAACCACGACGACGATCCGGACGACGGCGTCACGCCCGGCTATTCGCTGGAGATGTTCACGGGCTTCCTGGAGGCGGCGTCCGCGGCGAACGCGGAATTCGTGACGCTGGCCGACCTGGCGGACCGCATCGAGGCGTTCAGCAATTCGACGCTCGACGTCGTGACCCAGGGCGACCTGGTGACGGCGACGGCGGTCGGAACCGGCCTCGGCGCGATGGCGCTCGATCTCGACCTCAACGGCGCGACCGGCCAGATCGCGAGCGTCGCGGGCTGGTACGCCTATGACGCGGATTCGGTCTTCCTGCCCGACGCGGGCGGCACGTTCCAGATCACGCTCGGCGATGTGGCGGCCGACGTCACGCACATCACCAGCTTCGACCAGCGAATGGAGCTGCTGTCGCTCACCGGCGACGGCCAGGGCCTGCAGTTCCGCGTCGGCGGCGAGGGCGAGATCACGATCGATCTGGCCGATCCCGCCGGCCGTTTCCTCGACGTGAACGGCGCCGAGGTCAAGAGCCTCGACGGCGATCAGCTGACGCTGAACCTCAGCGGCGACGTTGTCCACGACGTCAGCGTCGCGCTCGTCGATCAGGCGCCCGCGCCGAACGCGGCGCCGGTCGCGGACGACGACGTGATCGCGATCACGGCGAGCGCCGGCCGCCTCGACGTGACGGCGACGCTGCTCGAGGGCGACGTCGATCCGGGCGACAACCTCTACGTCCTCTCGGTCGACGATGCCGGGACCATTGGCGACGTCCGCCTGCTGAATGGCGTGGTGACCTACGACGCCGCGGGGCGGTTCGAGGACCTGGTCAGCAACGAGACCGGCGTCGACCGCTTCACCTACACGGTGACGGACGGCAATGGCGGCATGGCGACGGCGACGGCGACCGTCCGCATCGCCGGCGAACGGCCGGCCGCCATGATCCAGGACGGCAACGACGCGGCCAATCGCATGTTCGCGTTCTTCTTCCGCAGCAAGCTCTCCGGCGAAGGCGGCAACGACCAGCTGACCGGCTCCTTCAGCAATGACGACCTTTACGGCGGCCTGGGCAATGACCGTCTCTCCGGCGGCTCAGGCGCCGACCTGCTGAGCGGCGGCGAAGGAAACGACACGCTGACCGGCGGCTCCGGCGCGGACATCTTCCTGTTCGATCGCATGTTCGGCGAAGACACCGTGACCGACTTCCGGAACGGCGAAGATTTGATCGACCTGACGGCGTTCAGCTTCCTCGACTTCGGCAGCCTCGAGATCGAGACGCAGGGCCAGAACACCTCGATCGTCGTGCTCGGCGAGGGCGAGATCCTGTTGCAGGGCGTGACGTCGGGGCTGATCGACGCGAGCGACTTCATCTTCTGAGCCAAGCGGGCGCCGGCGGTTTCGCCGCCGGCGCTTGGCTTGTATGACTGCGGCCGTCGGGAGAGTGGAGCGGCCGCTTGGGCGCGTTGATCGATGTGGTCGTGCCGGTGTTCGCGATCGTGGCGTTGGGCTACGGGGCGGGCGTCTTTCGTGTGCTCGGGCCGGATTCCGCGGCGGCGCTCAACCGTTTCGTCTACTACTTCGCCCTGCCGCCGGTGCTGTTCGTCTTTCCGGCGCGTCAGCCGTTCGACCAGGTGTTGCACGGTCCCTTCATCGCGGCGTTTCTGGCAGGCGCCGGCGTGACGCTGCTGGTCGTATTGCTGGTCAATCGGCTTTGGTTCCGGCATGAGGTCGGGCCGCTCGCGCTGCACAGCATCGCCGCGATCTATCCGAACACCTCCTATATGGGCGTGCCGCTCTTTCTGACGGCGTTCGGGACGGACGGCGCCATGCCGGCGATCATCGCGACCATGGTCGGCATCACCCTCTTCGTCGGCGCCGCGATCGCCATTCTGGAGGCCGGGCGCGCCAAGGGACCGTCGCCGCTCCGCATCGCGCGGGAGGTCGCGGGCACGCTCTGCCGCAATCCGCTGCTGATCGCTTCTGCGCTCGGCGTCGCGATGTCCGCGCTCGAATGGCCTGTGCCGGCGCCGGTCGGCAATTTCCTCGACCTGATGGCGTCCGCCGCAGGGCCGGCCGCGCTCTTCGCGCTCGGCCTGTCGCTGGTCGGGCGGAAGCTTCTGGGCGACATGCCGGAGGTCGCGTGGACGGTCTTCCTGAAGTTGGCCGTCCAGCCGGCCGCGACCTGGGCGGTTGTGGTCTGGCTCCTGCCGATGGAGCCGGAATGGGCGACGGCTGCGGTCCTGCTCTCGGCGCTGCCGACTGGCGCGATCGCGTTCGTGATCGCCCAGCAGTACGACGTCTACCTCCGTCGCACGTCGTCCGCGATCGTGCTCTCGACGCTCTTTTCGCTGCTGACGGTTTCCGGACTTCTGATCGCGCTCGACGTCGGTTAGCCGGCGTAGGCGATCGAGACCAGGTCGGCGCGCATCGCGTCCGGGGTCGCGGCGGCGAACAGGCCGTCGATCTCGTCATGGGTCCGCCGCCAGATCGGCAAGGCGTCCTTGAGCGCGGCTTCGCCGGCTTCGGTCAGCCGGATGCGGCGGCCGCGCCGGTCCTTCGGGTCAGGCGACGTCTCGGCGAGGCCGCGCCGGACGAGCGGTTTCAGGTTTGCGGTGAGGGTCGTCCGGTCCATCGCCAGAACATGCGCGACCTCCTGCATCAGGGGCGGGTCGGGCCGGTTCAGCGACATCAGCAGCGAGAACTGCCCGCTGGTCAGCCCGACCGGCTGCAGGGCGTGGTCGAACCGGCGCGCGACCGCCCGCGCCGCCCGCTGCAGGTGCAGGCAAAGGCAGCGGTCGCGAACTTCACGGGTGACGGTGATCGGCAAATCAGGATGCATGAATCTAATATGTTGACATCAACCTAAATGTCAATGCATACCGCGCTGACTCGCAGCCAGGAGGAAGCCTTGAACCTCTATCTGAATTTGCCTGTCCAGGACCTCGACCGGTCGCGCGCCTTCTTCGCGGCGCTTGGCTTCGCGTTCGATCCGAACTTCTCGGACGAGACCGCCTTGGCCATGCGCGTCTCCGACGCCTGTGGCGTCATGTTGCTGACCCACGCGAAGTTCGCCGGCTTCACGCCGCGCCCGATCGCCGACGCCCGCAAGACGACGGAGGCGCTGATCGCCGTCCAGCTCGACTGCCGCGAGGCGGTCGACGCCATGTTCGACAAGGCGCTCGCCGAAGGCGGGGAGGCGCCGCGCGATCCGGAAGACCACGGCTTCATGTACGCCCGCGCCTTCGCCGACCCCGACGGCCACATCTGGGAGCCGTTCTGGATGGACAAGGCCGCATTGGCTGAGATGCAGAAGGGCGGGGGCGCGGCATGAAGTTTCCGTCGAAGGTCCGGACCTGCCTCTGGTTCGAAAGCGACGGCGAGGCGGCGGCCGAGCACTACGTGTCGCTTATCCCGGACAGCCGCGTCGAAAGCGTCTTCCGGCCCGATCCGGCAGGCGGCGCGCTCGTGGTCGAGTACAGCTTGGCCGGCGCGCCCTTCATGCATCTGAACGGCGGGCCGATGTTCAAGCTGAGCCCGGCCGCGTCCATCTCTGTCCTGACGGAGGATCAGGCCGAAACCGACGCGCTCTGGACGGCGCTGCTCGCCGACGGCGGCGCGGAGAGCCACTGCGGTTGGCTCGCCGACCGGTTCGGCGTGTCCTGGCAGGTCGTGCCGAAGCCGCTGCTGCGCATGCTGACGGCGGACGACCGGCAGGCGGCCGGCCGCGTGCATCAGACCATGATGGAAATGGTCAAACTCGATATCGCAACGCTCGAAGCCGCGTTCCGCGGCGCATAGGAGGATCGAAGAATGAGCTATGTGGATGGATTCGTGGCGGCCGTGCCGACCGCCGGCAAGGACGCCTTCTTGGCCCACGCGAAAATGGCGGCGGAGATCTTCAAGGAGTGCGGCGCCCTCAAGATCGTCGAGTGCTGGGGCGACGACGTGCCGGACGGCAAGCTGACGTCGTTCCCGATGGCGGTCAAATGCGGCGAGGAGGAGACGGTCGTCTTCTCCTGGATCGTCTGGCCATCGAAGGAAGCGCGGGACTCCGGCATGGCGAAGGCGATGGCGGACGCCCGCTTCGACCCCGCATCCTGCGACATCCCGTTCGACGGCAAGCGCGTGATCTTCGGCGGCTTCAACGTGCTGATGGAGGTCTGACGCCCGCCTCCGCCAGCAACCAGTCCCGGACGGCGTCAAGCTGCGGCGACGGCCGGGCGGCCGCCGACCGGACGAGATACAGCGGCCGGCCGGACCGCCGGCGGTGGCGAAAGGGCGCGACGAGGCGGCCGGCCGCCAGGTCGTCCGCGACGAGCGGGTCGAAGGCGATGGCGACGCCGATGCCTTCGATCGCGGCCTGAAGGGCCAGGTTCATGCTTTCGAAACGCGGACCGCTGGACTGGTCTACCGACGGCGCATCCGCCGCGCGCAGCCAGCGCCGCCAG
>DAINCG010000348.1:0-603 GCA_036732525.1 Pseudomonadota bacterium
CTTGCCGAGCGCGGTGACCTTCTTCTTGGGCACGCGGTTGGCGGACTTGTCCTCGGGCTCGCCGGTGGTGACGTTGTCGGCCACGTCGATCCGCGTGCTCGGCACGATCGGCGAGATGCTCTCGGCCGCGGCGTCGGCGATCCGGCGGAGGTCCGGATCGATCTCCGCGATTTCGGGAATAGCGTCCATCATGGGCGGGACACTAACATATCCATATGGCTATCCGTTAAAGGGCGCGAACATCATGGGCGACGCGGTTCTCATCACCGCCATGAACATTCCGGAAGCGACGGAGGACGAGTTCAACGACTGGTACACCAACGAACATGTGGCGGAGCGGGTCGATCTCAAAGGCTTCAAGTCGGCCTACCGGTTCCGCGCAACCGACGGCGCGCCGCGCTATTTCGCCTATTACGAGACGGACGGGCTCGACGCGCTGACCGATCCCACCTATCGCGCGATCCTGGCGGACCAGTCGGCCTGGTCGAAACGCGTCATGGCGCAGTTTCAGGATTTCCACCGGATGTGCGGCGTTCGGATCGTGCGGGCCGGGCGCGGCCACGGCGCGGCGGCGCTGGTCGTCCGCGCCACCGGCGGGACGGG
>DAINCG010000348.1:617-1287 GCA_036732525.1 Pseudomonadota bacterium
CTCGAAGAGTTCCTTGCGGCGACGCTGGAAGCGGCCGTGAAAGAGCCGCACGTCGTCGGCGGCTACCTCTGGCGAGCGGACGTCGACGCCACGGGCGATCCCGGCGTCGCGGGCGAGCGAACCATGGTGGTGGAGGCGCTCGACGAAGCGCCGCTCCGTGCATTCGCGGCCGAACGGCTCCGCCCCGGCGCCTTTCGCGAAGCCGGCGTCGATCGGCCGCCGACGCTCGGCTATTATCGCCTGATATCGTTCATGGAGGCGCCGGCGCGGTAGACTATGAACGCTCAGCTTGCCTGACGGCGGGAGAAGTCCGCGCCGCGGGCCTCGAGGACATGTTCGTAGACGCCGGCGATCCGTTTCGAGATCTGACTCCAGTCGCGTTCGCGAACGACCCACTTTCGGGCGCTCTGGCCGACTTCGCGCACCAGATCGGGCTGCCGCATCATGTCGGTCAGCGCGCGGGACAGCGAGCCGTGATCGTCCTTCTGGAATAGGAAACCGTTCACGCCGTCGTGGATGAACTCCTGCATCGCGGCGACGTTGGACGCCAGGATGCACTTGCCCATGGCCATCGCCTCGAACGGCTTCAACGCGGACACCATCTCGCAAACCAGCAGGCCCTTCCGGGGGAAGGGCACGATGTCGACGATCGAATAGTAGTCCTCGACTT
>DAINCG010000348.1:1329-5344 GCA_036732525.1 Pseudomonadota bacterium
GCGGTCGTTCAGGCCCAACCGGTCCGCCTGCGCTTTCAGGGCGCCGTGAACCGCCCCGTCCCCGACGATGATGCAGCGCCACTTCAGATCGTCTTCCCGCGCCTTGATCTCCGCCAGCGCGGTCAGCAGCAGGTCGAGGCCCTCGTAGTCGACGATCGAACCGATATATCCGATGACCAGTTCGTCGTCGGCGATGCCGAGACGCCGCATCAGGTCGATGTTCTTCAGCCGGGGCTGAAACCGTTCGCTGTTGACGCCGTTGGGCGCGATCGTGATCCGCTCGGCCGGAACGCCGCGCGCGACGAGTTCGTCCTTTAAGGCGCCGGTGATGGTCAGCACCCAGTCGGCCTCGCGGCAGGCCTCCGCCTCCATGCGGACATATTGGCGATAGGCGTCCGTGTCGACGTAGGCGGGCTCCCGCGAGCGCCGCGTGATCTCCCAGAGTCCGCGCACCTCGTAGACGCTGCAGATGCCGAGACGGCGGGCGATGGCGTTGGCGGCGACGCCGTTCACGAAATTGGAGGCGCCATGCAGGATGCTGGCGTTCTGGGCGCGCGCCAGCGGCGTCAGCGCGGCGATGTTCTGCGCCATATAGGTCGTCAACGGATCGCGGCCGAGACCGCGGGCGTCGTCGTTGAAGTTGAAATAGTCGATGCCGTCGACCCGGTAGCGGCGCCGGATGTCGACGCCGTCCAGCTTCTTGCCGCGGTCCGACGGATAGCCCAACCGTGAGACTGCGGCGATGTCGAAGCCTTCGCGCTTGACGCCCTGCATGATGCCCTGGGCGCGCGTCGCGTATCCGCCGCTGTCGAACGGCAAGGCGTTGTGCAGGAAATACAGGACGCGCCGGGAGTTCATGACGGCGTCCGAGGTAGCCGCGCGCGGCGGCAAGGGATAGCCCCGGGTCAAGAGGTCGAGGTTCGACTGCGCCAGATCGGCCAACCGGCGAAATGCGCGCGTGCCCTTGGTGACCTCGCGCAGTTCGACCGCCGGCCGGAAATCGCCCAGCTTGAACTGACGACGCACATACTGCTTCGCGAGTTCGACGTTCCGGGAGCCGGCGCGGACCACCGCGGATCCGAAGTCGTCGGCGGCGGCCGGGTCCGTCGTGCGCATGTGGGCCATCACGTCCGACGCGAGATCCGTGTCGAACACCGTCTCGACGCCGACGGTGAGCCGCGCGCCAAGCTTCGGATTGCGCAACGCAATTCCGCCAAGCGCGCCGGCCGCCTTCAGGCCGAGCCTGTCGGCGACGCCGGCGGTGGATCCGCTCTCGCTCATCGTCCGTCCCGGGCGACGCCCGGCCTCTTAGAGAACGCTATTGCCATGTTCGCTCGATAACACGCGCCGCCGCGGCCGCGCGGACTGCATCCGTGCTAAGCCGCGCGGTCGTTAGCATATGGGCGCCCGAAAGGACACCCGAAAGGGTCGGGCAGAATGCCCCGAGCGCCGTCGCATGGCGACGCTTATAGCCGGGTTTCGCGACGAATCGTAACAGACGCCACAAACTACGCCGGTCGCGCGGGCCCATCCGATTGACGCTTCGGGCGTTTCTGGCTACTAGCCTCGCCTTACCGAAATTCGAACGACGGCGCTCGGGCAGGCGGAATTCCGGAAATCAGCAGCGGCTTTGCCGGCAGACGTTCCCCGGAGCGCCTGCCCGTTCGAATGCACTGACCGCGGCGGCCCCTTTGGAATAATGCCCGACCGCGAGGTCCGGTCGAACCGGACGGAGTGAAGGAGACATCATGGCGAAGCGTCCGGAAACGGTGAGCGTGATCGGCCTGGGATATATTGGGCTTCCGCTCGCGGCGGCCCTGGCCGGCAGCGGCGTTCAGGTGATCGGCGTCGACGTCAAGGAAGACGCGGTCGCGCTCCTGAATGCGGGCGGCATCCATATCTCGGAGCCGGGCCTGACCGAACTGGTCCAGGGCGCCGTCAAGAGCGGCAAGTTCCGCGCCGTCACCAAGCCCGAGGCGGCCGACGCCTTCGTCATCGCCGTGCCGACGCCTGTCATGCCGGACCGTTCGCCGGATATGACCTATGTGGAGGCGGCGACGGCCTCGATCGCGCCGGTCCTGAAAAAGGGCGATCTCGTCGTCCTGGAATCCACGTCGCCCGTCGGCACCATCGAGGCGCTCGGCGAGACGCTCGCCAAGTTGCGCCCCGACCTGACCTTTCCGGCCGGCGCCGGCGAGGACGCCGACGTCATGCTGGCCTATTGCCCGGAGCGCATCCTGCCCGGAAACATGGTCCGCGAGCTGACGGAGAACGACCGCATCATCGGCGGCATGACCGAGGCCGCGACCGAAGCGGCGATGGCGCTCTACAGCCAGTTCGTGAAGGGCGAGCTCATCCCGACGGACAGCCGCACCGCGGCCGCGACCAAGCTGGTCGAGAACGCCTTCCGCGACGTCAACATCGCCTTCGCCAACGAGCTCGCCAATGTCTGCGATCACATGGGGCTCGATGTCTGGAAGGTGATCGCCTGCGCGAACCACCATCCGCGCGTCAACATCCTCACCCCAGGCCCCGGCGTCGGCGGCCATTGCATCCCGGTCGATCCGTGGTTGTTGATCCACGACGCCAAGGACCAGACGCCCCTGATGCAGACCGCACGTCACACCAATGACGCCCGGCCCGCCTACATCGCTCGGAAAATCGTCGACGCGGCGAAGGGCAAGTCGACCATCGCGTGTCTGGGCCTGACCTACAAGCCGGACACCGACGACCTTCGCGAGAGCCCGGCGATCGAGCTGGTGCATGACCTGAAGGGCATGTGGAACGGCAAGATCGTGGCCGTCGAGCCGCTGGTCGAGAAGCCGCCCAAGTCCCTCGTCGAGGCCGGCGTCCCTGTGGTGCCGCTCGAACAGGCGCTCAAGGAAGCCGACGTGATCGCGCTCGTCGTCGGCCACAAGGAATTCAAGTCGATCGACCGCTCCGACGCCGGCAAGGTTTATTTCGACGCCTGCGGCGGCTGGCGCTGAGGCGAGCCTGCGTCAGACCTCGATCTCTTCCACCTTTCCGTCTTGCAGCAGGAAGATGCGGTCCTGCGGTTCCGCCAGGGCCATGGTCTCCTCTTGCGAGAGCCCGCCGTAAAGGCCACGGACGACCCGTGACGTGACGCCATGGCAGAAGGCGGCGACCGGGGCCGGCCCCTCGATGTCGCGGAGCCAGGCTTCGACCCGGCGCGCGACGTCGCCATAGCTCTCGCCGCCCGGCGCCGGCGTATTCCAGCGGTCGGCCATGCGCGCGGCGAGCGACGCGGCATGGTCCCGTTTGACCTCCTCCCAGAGAAGGCCTTCCCATTCGCCGAAGGCGTGCTCGACCAGACGGTCGTCGAGTTCAATCTCCGTCGCCTCGCGACCCATCTTCGCCGCGGCGATCACCGCCGTCTGCCAGGAGCGGACGAGCGAGCTTGCGACCAGGCGGCAGTTCTTCGCGTCCTCCAACGTCGCCAGGCGGCGGCCGAATGCTTCGGCCTGTGCGACGCCGATCGCCGTCAGCGGCGAGTCGCGCCGCCCCTGCAGGCGCCTCTGCACGTTCCAGACGGTCTGGCCGTGCCGCATCAGGTAGATGGTCATCGTCCGATCAAACGCCGGAGGCCAGAATGCCTTCGACGATCTCCTGGACCGCATAGGCCTCCTCGACCGTCGCGAGGTCGTGCGGCCGACCCGCCGTCATGTCGGCGAGCTTGGTCAACTGGTCTCGCAGAATGAGCGGCCGCGCCTTCTCGTGCGGCATGGCGTCGGGCGCCGTCCGCCAGTCGCCGTCATCGCCCAGGATCTCCGCCGTCGACCAGTCGCGCAGCCGGATCGCACCCGCCTCGCCTTCCAGCCGCCAGAGATTGTGGTCATCCTTCTCGGTCGCTCCGACGCCGCCGGTCAAGTCGACCGTGATGTCGCCGGCGAGCAGCGTCGCCTCGACGGCGAGTTCGGCCCCGCCCCCCGGCAGGTAATCGACATGGGCGTCCATCAGCGCCATCGGCCCGACCATGCGTTCGGTCAGGAAGAGG
>DAINCG010000349.1:0-5339 GCA_036732525.1 Pseudomonadota bacterium
GCCGCCGCCGCCGACCGAGTGGCGCCGCCGCATCGAAGACCTGCGCAAGGCGGGCGCCCGCATCGCTGCCGAGGACGAGACGTCGAAGGCTGCCCTCGCCGATCTCCAACGCGCGATCGACGACCTGCCCGACGCCGATCCGATCCTGGCGCTGGCCGACCGGATCGACGACGCGGCGTTCGCCGACGGTCTCGCCCGGACCCAGGTTGCGCGCGACATCGACCGGCGCCTTGACGAGCGCGAGACGGCCGCCGCCGCGGCCGCCGCCATCGCCGCCCGCTATGATGTCGCCGACGCGGAGGCCATGCGGCTCGAAGGCCATGTCGCGCGGGAGATCGAGCGCCTGGCCGGGGGCTGGCCGGTCCTCGACAGTGCGCTCCGGCAGGCGGAGCGGGAGCTTGCCGCCGCCCGCGCCGAAGCGCCCGGCGGCGCGCCCCCCGACGAAGCGGCGCTCGCCGGCCTGGAGGCAGCCTTGGCGGATGCGGACGCGAGCCGCGCCGACGAACGCCTGCGCCTTGCAGACGACCGCAGCGCCGACGCCCGGTCGCGGGCCGCCGAAGCGCTGGCCGCCCTCGATCCCTGGCAAGGCGACGCCGCGGCTTTGGCGGCGCTGGATGTCCCGAGCGACGGCCGCGTGCACGAACTCCGCAGGAGGTTGGATGCGGCCGCCCTCGCCGCCCGAGGCGCCGACGCGGAGCGGAACGCGGCGCAAGCGACGCTCGACGAACGTGACGCCGATCTGGCCGATGCGGAAGACGCGGCCGATGCGCCCGACGCCGACGCCTTGCAGCAGTCGATCCGGGAACGGGACGCCGCCTGGCAGGCCTATCGCGACCGGCCGTCGGACGCCGGCGCGACAGCGTTCGAGCAGGCGATGCGCGCCGTCGACGCCGCGCATGAGGCGCGATTTCTGGCGGCGGCGGCGATCGCCAAGGCGTCAGCCGCCCGCCGGTCGCGCGACGCGGCGGCGCGGCGGCTCGACATGGCGACGGCCGAGGCCCAGGCCAAGGCCGCGGCCTTGGCGGAGGTCCGCACCGAGATCGCGGCTGTCGTCGCGCGGGCGGGCCTGCCGGATGACATCCGGCTGGAGGACATATCCGGCTGGCTCGAACAGCGGCGGGCGGCGCTCACGGCCCACTCAGCCGCGGCCGAAGCCGATCGCGCCCGCATCGCTGTCCAGGACGCGCTGCAAACGGAAATGCGACGCCTTGCAAACGCGCTCGACGCCGCCGGCGCTGCGCCGCCCGAAGGCGCCGGCCTCGCCGGGCTTATCCACTTGGCGCGGACGACGTTGGAGACCGGGCGACAGGCCGCCGGCTCCGCAAGCCGGGTCGCCGACCGCGTCAAGGCGCTGGAGACCGCCGAGATCGACATGGCCAACTGGACGCGCGCCTGGACGACCGCGACGGAAGGAACCTGGTTTGCCGGCGCCACGGCCGCCGAAGCCGGCGACCGGCTGACTGGCCTCCGTGAGCTCGAACAGGCGCTGGAGGAGCGGGACAGGCTCGACGGCCGCATCGCCGCTATGCGCAACGACGTCCAGAGCTTCCGGCGGATGTTGCAGGACATCGCGGCGGCGCTCGGCGAGCCCTTCCCTGACGCGGCCGACGCCATCGTCTACGCGGATGCCTTGCGCCGGCGCCTGCGCACTGCGGAGACGGCGGCGGAGCGCCGCCGCGACATGGTCGGCCGGATGGAGGATCTGGAAGCGCGGCGCCTAAAGCTCGCGGAGGACGCCGAGGACCTGGAATCGGCCGCGGCCCGTTTCGACGCCGCCGAACGGCGGGCAAGCCTCGTCGAGACCGCCAAGGCGCTCGAAGCCGAACTGCTGCGGGCGACTGGCGAGACGGACCTCGCGGCCGCCGAAGCGGCCCTCGACGCGCTCGACGAAGCGACGCTCGACGCCGACGTCGCGGGCGGCGCACAGGCGCTGGAAGCGGCGGAGGCCGCCCACGCCGAAGCGCTGAGCGCGCGCGGCGTCGCCGTCGCGGCGGTCAGGAACGTCGGCGCGGACGACGGGGCCGCCCTGCTCGACCAGGAGCGGCAGACGCTGCTGGAGGAAATCCGCGAGACGGCGGAGACCTATCTCCGCCTCAAGTTCGGCGCGATGGCGGCGGAACGGGCGCTCGACCGCTACCGGGCGGCGCACCGGAGCGAGATGCTCGACCGCGCGTCGGAGGCGTTCCGGCGCATCACGCGCGGCAGCTTCTCCGGCCTCGCGACGCAGCCCGACGGCGCCAAGGAACGACTGATCGCCATCCGCGCCGAAGGCGGCAGCCGGATGAACGACCCCGCGATGTCGGCGGGCACGCGGGCGCAACTCTACCTCGCGCTCCGCATCGCCGGCTACCACGCCTTCGCCCGAAGCGCGCCGCCACCGCCCTTCGTCGCCGACGACATCCTGGAGACCTTCGATGACGACCGCGCGGCCGAAACTTTCGCCGAACTGGCCGACATGGCGCGGCTGGGGCAGGTCATCTACCTGACCCACCACGAACACCTGATCGACATCGCGCGCGCGGCGTCGCCCGGCCTGAACGTCATCCGCCTGCCCGACCCGACAGACTGACGGGAACCCTGGACCTCCGCCATCGTTACGGTCCGTTGTATGCTTGGCGGCATGCGGGGCCGAGGGGGACAGCGGGTGCGGACAGGGCTTCTGATTTGCGGCGTCACGCTGATCTTCGCCGCATTGGCCGCGCCGACCCGGGCGCAGGAGACCGCGCCCGCGGACGCCGCCGCCGACGTCCAGGCGCCCGCCCAGGAAGTCGCGATCGAACCGCGCGCCCGCGACGACCAGATCGAGCGGCGCATCCTGGAAATCCTGCGCGCGACCGGCTGGTACGAGAACCCGGCCGTCCGGGTCGACGACGGCGTCGTTTTCCTGGACGGCGCGACCGCCGACGCAGAGCGCCGGACCTGGGCCGCCGACCTTGCCCGGAAGACCCAGGACGTCGCGGCGGTGGTCAACCGCATCCAGGTCGTCGATCCGGTCGAGTGGGCCTTCGCGCCGGCCGCCGCGGAACTGAAGGCGATGGGGCGACAAGCCCTGCGCTTCCTGCCGATTTTTCTCCTGGCGATCGTCGTTCTGCCGGCGGCCTGGTTCGTCTACGCCGCGACCATGCGGGGCGCGCGGAACGTGTTGCAGAACCGCGTCGGCTCCCCGCTCCTGAAAGAGGTGATGGCCCGGGTTATCGCAGCGCCGATCCTGCTGCTCGGCCTCTACGTCGTGTTGCAGGTGGCGGGACTGACGGGTCTCGCGGTCTCGCTGCTCGGCGGCGCCGGCGTCTTCGGCATCGTCGTCGGTTTCGCCTTCCGCGACATCGGCGAGAATTTTCTGGCGAGCCTGCTCTTGAGCATCCGGCGTCCCTTCGTGCCGGGCGAATTGGTGGAGGTCGCGGGGCACAGCGGCATCGTGCAGAGCATGAACACCCGCAGCACCCTTCTGCTGACGCTGGAAGGCAACCACGTCCAGATCCCGAACGCGACCGTCTTCAAGAACGTCATCGTCAATTATTCGACCGCGCCGCAGCGCCGGCAGGTGCTGGAAGTCGGCATCGGCTACGACGTCGCGATCGCCGACGCGCAGAAGATCGTGCTGGACGTTTTGCTCGACCACCCGGCCGTGCTGAAGGACCCGGCGCCGCTGGCGCTGGTCGACGCGCTCGCGAGCTCGACGGTCAATCTGAAGATCTACTACTGGTTCGACGGTCGCGCCTTCTCGCAGATGAAGGTGAAGTCGGCGATCCTCAGGCTCGTGAAGAACGCGCTGATGGAAGCCGGCGTGTCGATGCCCGACGACGCCCGCGAGATCATCTTCCCGGAAGGCGTCCCGATCCGGCAATTGGATGCGCCCGCAAGACAGCCGCCTCCGCAGCCACAGCCGCCCGCCGAACCCGACCGCGACGCGACCGCGTCCGAAGGCGGGCTCTCCAACGAGTTCGACGAGATCGAAGCGAGCGCCGGCGCCGCGGCGCCTTCGGCCGAAGAAACGGACGCGACGAACCTGCTGGAAAACAAGGAGTCGGCGAAAGCGAAGCGTTGAGGTTCGGGCGACGTCGCAGCTAAACTCCCGTTCATGACAGACGCCCCGAACAAAACCGTCGCCGCTTTCGGTTGGCCCGCCAGCCTGGTCAAGGACTATGGCTCCTGGGTCGTGCTCGTGCGCCCTGCGCAGCCGACGCTCGGCGCGCTCGTGCTCGCCTCGACCCGGCCTTCCAGGTCCTGCCGAAGGCGATCCGCGACATCGAGGCCGCGCTTTCCAAGGCGTTCGCCTACGACAAGATCAATTACCTGATGCTGATGATGGTGGACCCGGAGGTCCACTATCACGTCATCCCGCGCTATGCGGAGCCACGCGACTTCGGCGGCAAGACCTTCGCCGACACGGGCTGGCCGAAGACGCCGAACCTCGGCGATGCGACCGCGCTCGATGCGGCCGGCATCCAGGCGCTGGCCGCCCACCTGAAATCCCTCTGGCCGGAATAGACGCCCCATGCCCCGCGACATCGCCGAACTTTCGCCCAATGCCGGCCTGATCGGCCAGCCGGGCTCCCGCGGCCGGCTTTCGACGCCGGCGCTGGTGCTGGACCTCGACATCGTCGAGGCGAACATCGCCGAGATGATCGCCTGGACAAAGGCGCACGGCCTCAGGCTCCGCCCGCACGCCAAGACGCACAAGTCGGTCGCCATCGCGCGCATGCTGGTCGACGCGGGCGCGGTCGGCGCCTGCTGCGCGACCCTCGGCGAAGCGGAGGCGCTCGGCTATGCCGGCATTCCGGGCGTGCTGATCACCTCGCCCGTCGTGCAGCCGCAGAAGATCGAACGGCTGCTGGACCTGAACGAAGCGGCGACGGACCTCGCCGTCGTCGCCGACGACCCTGCCAACGTCGCCATGCTGGCGGAGGCGGCGGCGAAGCGGGGCGGCAAGCCGCTCACCGTCTTCGTCGACATCGACGTCGGCTCGGCGCGGACCGGCGTGCCGTCGGCTCAACAAGCGACGGCGCTCGCCCGCGATATCGAGGCGGCGGCCGCGCTGCGCTTCGGCGGGGTCCAGGGCTATGCGGGCCACCTGCAGCACATCGTCGACCTGGCGCAGCGGAAGGCCGGCGCCGAACAGGCAGCCGCGCAACTGAAGCAGGTCGAAGCCGCGCTCAAGGAGGCCGGCATCGCCCCGCCGCTGCTGACCGGCGGCGGCACCGGGACCCACGCGCTGGAGCCGGATGCGGGCGCGCTCGGCGAACTCCAGTGCGGCAGCTTCACGGTCATGGACGTGGACTACGACCGCGTGCCGCTGCGCGCCGACAATGCGCGGCCGTTCCGCGATGCGCTCTTCATCG
>DAINCG010000350.1:0-1887 GCA_036732525.1 Pseudomonadota bacterium
CGCGCCCGGCGGCGCCGACGATGACGACCCGACGACGTGCGCTCTGTCCGCTCATTCTTCGGCCTCCAGCCGCTCCCGGAACATTCGGGCGGCGTCCTGACGGACGCGCGCCGCATCGACGCCGGGCGCCGCGTCGATCGCGGCGTTCAGGCAGGCGAGCTTGCGGGTTTCGACCCTGAGGCGTTCGACGAGGTCGAGCACCACGTCGAGCGACTCCTCCCCGACGCCGAGCGTCCGACGCATTTCCTGGATGAGAACCAGCCGGCGGACGACCGCTTGCCGGGACGTTCCCGCCTGCGTCAGCAGACGCACATCGATCCAGCCGCGGGCGATCCAACGGCGGGCGTCCGCGGGCGCGAGGTCGCCGACGGCCTGGCAGATCTCCGCCAGCAGAGCTTCCGAAATATCGGACGGCGCATCGCTCATGACCGGTCCTCCAGCTTGGCGCGCGGGTTCTGTTTCGCCCGCGCAGCCCACTTCGTCAGGCAGTCGGCAAGCTCCGGGTCCGGACGGTCCGGCGGAACGATGACGAGCCGGACATACTGATCGCCGAAGCCGCCGCGCCCGTCGGCGAGGCCCTTGCCCTTCAGCCTGAGGCGCCGGCCGGCCTCCGCGTTCGCCGGAATCTTCAGATCCACCGGTCCGTGCACGGTCGGCGCCCGCGCCACGCCGCCGACGACCGCCTCCGCGATCGTGATCGGCAGGTCGAGGAGGATGTCGGCATCCTTCCGCGTGAAATAGGGATGGGGTTCGACATGGATCTCGACCAGGGCGTCGCCTGGCGGAGCGCCGTCATAACCTGGCTCGCCCAGCCCCGGCGCGCGGATCAGATCCCCGTCGTCCACGGCGGGGGGAATCCGCAGGTCGAACGCCGGGCGGTTCGGCATGCTGACCTTCCGGGTCCCGCCTGTGCAGGCCAGACGAAACGGAATGGAGACGACGAGAAAGACGTCGGCGCCGCGCATCGGGCGCCGTCGCGTCCGCGCGCCCGCGCCTCCGAACATCTCGTTCAGGAACGCCTCCAGGTCGGCCGGATCGGCGAAACCTTCCTGCGCCATGAAGTCCGACCGGCCGAAACCGGAGGACGGCGGCGGTTCGGGTCTCTCCTGGCCCGAAGCGTCGATCTCGCCGCGGTCGTAGCGCGCGCGCTTCTCGGCGTCGCCGACGATGTCGTATGCGGCGGCGGCCTGCTTGAACAGGCGTTCCGCTTCCGGATCGTCCGGGTTGAGGTCGGGGTGATGCTTCTTCGCGATCGCGCGATAGGCGCGGCGAATGGCGTCCTGGTTTGCGGTCCGTTCGACGCCCAGGACCGCATAGGGATCGGAATCGGACATGGCCGAGGCTCCGTCTGGCCGACAATCAGGCCCGGCGGCGAAAAGGCCGCAGAGATCGTTCGGAAATCTGGCGCTTCGCCGGCGCGGCTGCTCTGATCTAGATCAAATCGCGTCGATGCGCCGACCGCTAGTGTGGCGACAAACCACAGGGGATGTCATGGCGACGGGATCGGACAAGAACGGTCAGTTGCGGAACGGCCTGCTGCTGGCGATCGCGCTGTTCGCGGCCGCCATGTTGATCGCGCGGTCGCTTGAGGCGCCGGACGCAGCGGTCGAAACCGTCTCGTACTCCGAATTCAAGACCATGGCGCGCGCGGGGGACATCGCCCGAGTCGAACTGTCCGGCGACCGCATCCGGGCCGCCAAGACCGCGGACGGCGACTTCGTTCTCGCGACCCAGGCGCCGGCGATCGGCGACGACAGCCTGCTGCCGCTGCTCGAAGAGAAGAATATCGACATCGTCAACCGGACGCCGACGGATCGCAGCTGGCTCTGGTCGCTGCTGCCGTGGCTGCTGATCATCGGGTTCTGGTTCCTGATCTTCCGGCGCGCG
>DAINCG010000350.1:1935-5328 GCA_036732525.1 Pseudomonadota bacterium
GCCAAGTCGTCGCGCTTCGATCCGACCCGGCCGACGGCCCGGTTCGACGATGTGGCCGGCCAGGAAAACGCCAAGCGCGAGATCTCCGAACTGATCGATTTCCTGCGCGAGCCCGACCGCTTCCGCGCCGTCGGCGCGGAGGTCCCGCGCGGCATCCTGCTGCTGGGGCCGCCTGGCGTCGGCAAGACCTTACTCGCCCGCGCGCTTGCGGGCGAAGCCGGCGTGCCGTTCTTCTCGACCTCCGCCTCGGAGTTCGTCGAGATGTTCGTCGGCGTCGGCGCGGCGCGGGTGCGGTCGATGTTCGAGCAGGCCAAGGCCCAGGCGCCCGCGATCGTCTTCATCGACGAGTTGGACAGCGTCGGCCGCGCCAGGGGCGCCGGCGTCGGCGGCGGCAATGACGAGCGCGAGCAGACGCTCAACCAGATCCTGGCCGAACTCGACGGCTTCGAGGGGCACGAGGCCGTCGTCGTGCTTGCGGCGACCAATCGGCCGGACGTGCTCGACCCGGCCCTGCTCAGGCCGGGACGGTTCGACCGCCATGTCGAGATGACCTTGCCGAGCCTGGAGGACCGCGTCGCCATCCTGAAGGTGCACACGCGGAAGATGCCGCTTGCGGAGGACATCGACCTCAGGCGCGTCGCGGCCGGCGTGCCCGGATTTTCAGGGGCGGATTTGAAGAACTTGACGAACGAGGCGGCCATCATGGCGGCGCGGGGCGAGCGGACGGTCATCGCCGAAGCCGATTTCGACGAGGCCCGCGACAAGATCGTCATGGGCGCGGCGCGCGCCATGGCGATCCGGCCGGAAGAACGGCGCCGTCTTGCGGTCCATGAGTCGGGCCATGCCGCGGTGGCGTTCAGCCTCCCGGAGGCCGATCCGATCTACAAGGTCACGATTATCCCGCGCGGCCGCTCGCTCGGCGCCACGCATTTCCTGCCCATGGACGAGCGTTACACGCTCTCCAAGGCCTATCTGGAGGCGCAGCTCGTCGTCGCGCTCGCCGGGCGGGCGGCGGAGCGCATCATCCTCGGCGACGTCAGTTCCGGCGCCGACGACGACATCCAGCGCGCCACGCGGCTCGCGCGCGCGATGGTCGCCCGTTGGGGCATGTCGGACGACATCGGCCCGATCGATCTGCGTCTCAGCGACGAGCATCCGTTTCTCGGCCGGGATTTCGCCCTGCCGCGCGCCTTCGCCGACGCGACCGCCGCCAGCGTCGACGCGGCGGTGCAGGCCCTGCTGACAGCTTCGGAAGAAAAGGCGCGCGCGATCATCGCCCGGCGCAAACACGGCGTGGCCGCCCTCGCCCGGCGACTTGAGGCGGCCGAGACGCTCGACCTCGCGGATGTCCGCGCATGCCTGGAAGAAACCGAAGTGGAGCAGGTCAACGGCCCGCTGGCCTAGCGCGGTCCTTTCTGCGCGGCGAGCGAGTCTCGCGCAGCCGCCAGGCTTTTGCCGATTCCCGTCTCCAAGGCGCGTAGCGCATGGCGGCCACGACGCGCGCGCTTGCTGCGCACATTCCACACTCCGTCGCGCCCCAACGCCCCGCGTCCACGGTCTTTCGGAAACGGCAAGGGCAATGCGGCGACGCAGGCCGCACGCAAGCGACAAAACCGTCAGGCGCTCGGGCCCGAGGCGGGCCTAGCTGCGTTCGCCGTCCGCCGAATCTCCATCGCCCGACGCGGCAGAGCGGCGCGGCCCGGACGGGATTTCGATGACAATGGCGGTAATGTCCGCGCCGGAACCGGCGCCGACGACCGCGTCCAACGCATCATCTTCGATCGCCGAGGGCTGCACAGTCGGGTCGTCCCGTTTCGTCATCCGTCCGCTCCTCTCTTCAATCTGCGCCATATGTGGGAACTCGGCGCACAGAGACGTGTGACGGATCGCACGTCAAGGCGGAAAGCGCTTCCTGCAACACAACAATGACGAACATTCCGGTCTTGCACGGCAAGTCGAACCCCGCGCCGACTGTCTCGCACCGCAGCAAGAATTGTCGACCGCCGCCCGCACGCCGCTCATGGCGCCGCAATCCCGGCGTCGGCATATCGAGGAACACTGTCGGCTTCCGTCCCGGGCTCACGCCCGGAGGTCCAACCGACAGCCTGAGCAGCCTGAGGGCACAACGAGGAAGCCGATCGACAGGCATCGACAGGAGCCGAAATCGGCCTTGTCAGACATGGTCGCGCGGGATTGCTTCCGTCCAGTTCTTCGACCAAATGCGCGTTTCGCCCTCGAATGCATCCAATTCCGCATCGATGTAGAAGTTCTCGGCGTCGGCGTAGAGCCTCGTTCGCGTGCGCGTGCTGATGCGCCATTGGCCACGCGACAACGATCTACGCCAAACCGTTTCGCCGCTTGCCGACGCGACATCGCCCATGATCGCGGAATATCTCTCGACGGCCGACGCGGAGACGGTCAGCCCGCTATCCTCAAGCCGCATCGTCCCGCGGTCGTCGAGAACGTGCAGCACCGATTCCTGACTGGCGAGGTCCTGACGGACCGTCCATTCGTGTCGCGGCGGCTCGATTTGCGACAGGCGAATGCGGTGGCCTGCCGGAATCCTTTCCCCGATGTAGTTAAGCGGCGTCGTGACGCGATAGCGCTTACCGGGCGTCAGCAGCTCAGGCCTGCGGCCGCTGTCCCGATGCGTCAGATTGAGCAGGCCATAGCTCAGTCCGGTGACCTGATGGTCGGGCCACATGTCGGAGAGGCGGACGGCGACGAGCGCGATCTCCTGGTCAAACGCAAGCTCCAGCTCGACCTCGGGCGCGCCGAGGATTTCAACGGGTTCATCGAGCGGCTCCGTCTGGAACGCCAGGGCGCCGCCGTCGTCGTCGCGCTGGTCCCCGGCGAGATCCGGACCATTGGCATAGGAACACCATTTGCCGGACGCCAGCCCGAGCGTTACGGGCGACTGAACATCGAGAGGCCGTTCGTCGGCCTTCCGGCCGTCCGGAACGAGCAGTCGGTCCGAACCCAAGGTCCATTGCTGACATCCGATGCGCGGCGAAGGCCAAGCCTCTTCCGCCACCCAGCGCCCAGGCCTCTCGTCATGCTCGCTTCGCGGCGGCGCGCTGTCCTGCATCCAGGCCCTGAGCATCGGCTCGCGTTCGATGCCGGCGTCGTGACCGACCGGGACATTGCGCTGCGATCCGTCGCGAACGGCGACAACCCGGCTGAAACCACGGTCGGCGACGTGATGTCGCCGGAGGTCCGCTGGGTGTTCGACGACGCATCGAGTTCAGTTGCGGCCGCGATGATGGGGCAACATCAGATTCGACGCCTCCCGGTCATCAACCGCGACAAGCGCCCAGGTCGTGTACTCATAAAATGCACGCTTTCCGCGCGAGATCGGCCCGGTTTCTGGCAAGGCGCGCGTCCGCAGGAAGC
>DAINCG010000351.1:0-5251 GCA_036732525.1 Pseudomonadota bacterium
GCGCTTATGCCAGGCACGCGCGCCAGCGGCCGGTAAAGCGCATAGGCGAGGTGCCGGTAGCCGAATTCGGATGCGCCTTCGAGCCAGGCGCCAAGCGCCGCGACGGCTTCGGCCTCCTCCGTGCTTTCGCGCCACATCCAGCCGTTCAGCAGCGCCTGCCGGGCCATCTGCGTAGCGAAGACGATCGCCGGGGCTTCGGGCGCATAGTCCCCGCCGCCTTCAACAGGAAGCGGCGCGCCTGGACCAGCATGCCTTCGAATTCGGCGTCGGGCAGGAGCGCCCGGCCGAGCAGCGTCAGCAGCAACGGGTCCTGGGCGAGGCTGGCGTCGATCGCATTGCGCCCGCGCTGCTTCAGGCGGTGCGTCGCCTTGGCGAGCGAAATGGCGGCGGCGGCGAGCGGCTGGGGGTCGACCTCGGGCGCGCGCAGCGTCCGCTCCATCCCTTCGGCGACGGCGGGGCTCGCGTCCGTGAAACGCATCGGCTCCAGGGCGCGCGCGAGCGGCGGGTATAGGGCGCGCGCCTCGGGCTCGGCGCGCGAGGCCGTCAGCAGGGCGCGCAACGCCATCGCGTTGTCGCCGACCCGCCAGGCCGCCTCCGCCGCCTGGATCGCATCGGCCGCGGGTTTCGACAAGCGGCCTTCGGCCGGACGTTTCGCCATGCTCGATTCCGGATACTTTTTTTACAGGACCTGCAACGTTCGGGCCCGCCCGGCGTTTCGCGGCCGGCGAATCGCACGCACAATGCGAACCCGAATATTTCGATAGCACGGGCGGCCCATGACCTACGAACAGTATGCCAGCGTCGGCGTCCTCGGGCTCGCGCTCGTGCTCTTCGCCTGGGGAAAGTTCCGTTACGACATTGTCGCGCTGCTGGCCTTATTCGCAGGCGTGCTGCTCGGCGTGGTTCCCGGCGCCGAAGCGTTCAACGGTTTCGGCCATCCGGCCGTCGTGACCGTCGCCGCCGTGCTGGTGTTGAGCCGCGGCCTTTCCGAATCCGGCGCGACCGCGATGATCGCGAGCGCGCTGCAGCCCCTTTTCCGCATCCGATTGGCGCATATCGCCAGCCTCTCCGGCGTCGCGGCCGTGCTCTCCGGCTTCATGAACAATGTCGGCGCGCTGGCGCTTCTGATGCCGGTTGCGATTCGCTCGGCGGCGGACGCGAAGCGCTCCGCCTCGCTCCTGCTGATGCCGTTGGCGTTCGGCTCGATCCTCGGCGGACTGATCACGCTGATCGGCACCCCGCCCAACATCATCGTCGCGAGCTACCGGGCGCGCGCCTTCGGCGAACCCTTCGGCATGTTCGACTACACGCCGGTCGGCGCGATTATCGCCGTCGCCGGACTGGTCTTCGTGGCGCTTGTCGGCTGGCGCCTGATCCCGTTGCGCCGGCCGGCGGAGAGCGGGGCCGCGGAAGCCTTCGGCATCGAGGACTACCTGGCGGAAGCGAAGGTCATGGAAGGGTCGGCCGCGATCGGCAAGACCGTGCGCGAACTCGATCCCGCGATCGGCGAGAAGGACATCAAGGTCGTCGGCCTGATCCGCGAGGAGCGGGTGTTTCCGGCGGCGCCGAGGTTCGCGCGGCTGCGCGAAGGCGACATTCTGCTGATCGAGGCCGACCCGGACGGTCTGCGGGAGACCGTCAAGGCGCTCGACCTCGAGATCGTCGATCCCGGCGCCCCGATGGCCGGGCTTCTCACGTCCGACGATGTCGGCATGGTCGAGGCCGTGGTGACCGCAGGCTCGCGTCTCGAGAACAGGACCATGCTGCAGGCGCGGTTGCAGGGACGTCACGGCGTCAATCTGCTGGCCGTGTCGCGGCAGGGACGGCCGCACCGGGGGCGGCTGCGCAATTTCCGCTTCGCCGCGGGCGACGTCCTGCTGCTGCAGGGCGAGACGGAGCGCCTGGACGACATTGTGCATGCGCTTGGCTGCCTGCCGCTTGCACATCGCGGCCTCGGGTCCTTTGGCGGCGCGCGGCGCGGCCCGCTGTTCGCCGTCGCCCTGTTCGTGGCGGCGATCGCGGCAGGCGCGTTCGGGCTGCTTCCGGTCGCGGTTGCGCTCGCCGGCGCGGCGCTCGGCATGGCGCTGGTCGGCATCCTGCAGCCGCGCCAGCTTTATGAATCGATCGACTGGTCGGTCGTCGTGCTGCTCGGCGCGCTTATCCCGCTCGGCCAGGCGCTGGAGGCGTCGGGCGCCACCGGCATCGTGGCCAACTATCTCGCGAGCCATGCGGCCGACCTGCCGCCCTGGGCGATGCTGACGGTCATCCTCGTCGTCACGATGACCGTCTCCGACATCCTGAACAACGCCGCGACCGCCGTCGTCATGGCGCCGCTGGCGGCGAACGTCGCCCAGGCGCTCGACGCGAACCCCGACGCCTATCTGATGGCGGTCGCGGTCGGCGCGTCGTGCGCCTTCCTCACGCCGATCGGCCATCAGAACAACACCCTGGTGATGGGACCCGGCGGCTACCGGTTCGGCGACTACTGGCGGATGGGCCTGCCGCTTGAAGTCATCATCGTCGCGGTCGCCGTGCCGGCCATCATGCTGGTGTGGGGCATCTGACGGCGTTGCCGCCGCAGCAAGGGTCTGCGACGCTTCCCGGAATCAAAGCAGGGGAGGCGCCGTCATGGCGAGGTTGAAGGAAGTGTTCAGCGGCGGCGGGCTCAAGGTCGGCACGTTCGTCGGCGAGTTCGCGACGCCCGGGATCGGCTACATTCTGAAGAACGCCGGCCTCGATTTCGTCTTCCTGGACATGGAGCACACCGGCTTCGACGTCATGACCGTGAAAAGCCTGCTCCGCTATTTCGAAGCAGCCGACCTGCCCTGCGTCATCCGGCCGGCCGGCAAGGACTATTACGACATGGCCCGCGTGCTCGACGTCGGCGCCGAAGGCCTGATCCTGCCGATGGTTTCGGGCGCCGAGGAAGTCCGCCAGATCGTGCATGCCTGCAAATATGCGCCGATCGGCGGGCGCGGCGTCGCGCTATCGATCATGCATGACCATTTCACGCCGGGCGCGGTGCTGGAAAAGCTCGACCGCGCCAACCGGGAGACGATGATCTTCCCGCTGATCGAGACCGTGGCCGGCGTCGAGGCCGTCGAGGAGATCGCGGCGATCGACGGGGTGGACGGCCTCTGGCTCGGCCACTTCGACCTCTCCTGCAGCCTCGGCATCCCCGGCGCCTTCGACGATCCGCGCTTCAACGCGGCTGTCGAACGCGTCGCCGCCGCCGGCAAGGCCGTCGGCAAGCCGGTCGGGCGGATGTGCAACGACCCGGCGGAGGGCATGAAGGAATATGCCCGCGGCTTCGAGCTGCTCGGCATGTCGGGCGACATCTGGATGCTGCAGACGGCGATGACGGAAGCGACAGCGGCGCTGCGCAAGGGCGTCGCGGCGCAGCGGTAAAGCCCTATTCGATCAGCGCTCGATCTTCCGCGATCGCCTCTGCGAAGAAGGCGATCATCGGCGGCACCCACTCCACCTGCATCAGGTCCGGGTGGGTCGCGACCCAGAACTGGGTGCGGGTCTCGTCGGGGAAGTGCGGCGCCTCGACCAGCCGGCCGCTCTGCCGGCCGAGGAACGCCGGGACCATCGTCGGTCCCATCCCGGCTTCGGCCATGCGCGCGAGGGTGACGAAGCTGTCGGCCCGAAACCCGACCGCGTCGCCCAGAACGGCCTCCTGCCAGGCGCCCACCGGCGAGCGGGTGACCGGCGGGCTGACGCCGAGCCAGCGGTGCGCGCGATAGTCCGGGCTCGGGTGGCGGGCGAGATAGTCGGGGCTGGCGTAGACGCGGAAGGCCATCTCGCAGATCTTCTGGCCGGTCAGGCCGTCCGGCAGGGTCAGCGCCGGGCGAAGCGTGATCTCCGCCTCGGGGCGCGCCATGTCGAGCGGCATGTTGGCGACGACGAGATCGACGCGCAGGCGCGGATGCAGTTCGGCGAGCCGGCGGAGGTGTTTCGGCGCGACGCCGTCGGCGACCGAATCGGTCGTCGTCAGCCGGAAGGCCCCTTCGAGGCCCTTGCCGATCGTCGGCACGAGCCGCTCCAGCCGGTCGGCCGTCCGGCCCATCGACTGGATCGCCGCCAGCAACTCGCGGCCTTCCGGCCGCAGGCGATAGCCGCCGGGCGGCCGCTCGAACAACGGGGCGCCGCAATCCGCTTCGAACCCGGCGATCCGCCTGAGAACCGTCGCGTGGTTGACGCCCAGCCGTCGCGCGGCGGCGGAGAGCGAGCCTGTCTCCGCGACCGCCAGAATATATTGCAAATCGTCCCAGCGAATTTTGTGCATTCTTGCACAATTCAGCCACTCATTATCGTGAATGTACAGACCGCGCCGCCCTCCCCTATCATTTTCGTTACGGACGCTGGGGTCCGATCAAGGGAGACTTGTCATGCGTAGCTTACGAGTTGCGGCGACCGCTCTTGCGGCTCTGACCGCGGCCGCCATCGCACAAGGCGCCGTCGCCGACGGCCATCTGGAAAAGGCGGTCAAGGCGCGGCAGGCGCAGATGCAGCTCTACTCCTTCAATCTCGGCCAGCTCGGCGCCATGGCGAAGGGCGATGCGGCCTATGACGCAAAGGTCGCCTCCGCGGCCGCGAACAATCTGGCGGCGCTCGCCAGTCTCGACGGCAGCGCGCTCTGGCCACAGGGCTCGGACCTGACGGCGATGCCGGACAAGACCGCCGCCAAGCCCGAGATCTGGTCGACCTATCCGGCGATCGCCGAAAAGGGCAAGGCGCTCCGCGAAGCGTCAGCCGCGCTGGCTGCCGTCGCGGGCGACGGCCTGGACGCGTTGAAGGCGAACATCGGGCCCGTCGGCAAGTCGTGCGGCGGCTGCCACAACGACTTCCGCCAGAAGAAGTAGGTTCCGCGCCGATCGCTATCGGCTTCGAAGCGCCGCTTGCCGATAGGCGGGCGGCGCTTCCGCGTTTCAGATGCCGACGACGCCCGATTCGGCGAGCGCGATGCGGATCGCGGTCAGCAGGATCGCGGCGATCGTGAACAGGATCGCCGTCCGCATCGCCGCGAACTTCTTCGCCAGCACGCGTGCGGCGGTCACGTTGCTGCGGGCGAGCGCGGACATCAGTTCGGTCAGATCGCCGTGGAGCGCGAAATCGGCATAGCTGTCGGGCGCCCGGTTCACCGCTGCGAGGTCCGTCCAGGCGAATCCGAACGAGGTCTGCGCGTGCTGCCGGCGCATGTTCGGGTAGCGCGGAATGATCGCCCAGAGGCAGGCGAGCGCAGACA
>DAINCG010000352.1:0-304 GCA_036732525.1 Pseudomonadota bacterium
GGCTGCGCTTTGCAGGACGAGCGTGTCGCCGGCTGCGCTCTTCCGCCGGGCGAGGCGAAGCCAACGGCCGTCCGCGGCAAGCGCCAGCTCGGCGCCCCCGGCATCGGCCGAACGGATATCCCGGGCGAGCAGGAGCGGGCCGTAGCCATCGCCATTCCGCCTGAGGATTTCCTCGAGCGTCAGCCCCCGGAGGTCCCTCCGGCGCGCGCCATGTGCGTCAGCAAAGGCGCTGTTGCAGGTTTCCAGCCCGCCGTCCGGGCCGAACAGCGCGACGCCGTCCTCGTGGCCGGCGAATGCGCGCGCG
>DAINCG010000352.1:442-5236 GCA_036732525.1 Pseudomonadota bacterium
CCGAGCCCCCGCCGCTTGTCGACCAGCGGAATGATCGCGCAACCGCAGTCCGATCGTTCGGCGCCGGTCTCGGCGGCATGCCGCGCGGCCGCCAGGATCTCCCGGCGCCGGAGACCGAACTCGGACACGCCGTCCGCGCCGTCGGAAGCCGAGGCCAGTGCGGCGCCGCGTGCGTCGACCACGACGGCGAAGCGGGCGGACAACGGCTCGAGCGTCGCCGCCAGTACTTCGGCGACCGCCAATTCGATGTCCTGGACGGACGAGAGCGCGCGGGCCAGAGCCGTCGCGACCGCGCCGGCGTCGATCCGCGCGCCGGCCGCGCGTTCGCCGCCGGCGTGCAGCGCATGCCGGCCGTCGATCCGTCGTCCGCCTCTTCGCGATGTGCCGCCGCGCATGCCGTCCCTGCATCCTTCGGGACGCGATGTCCCAACCGTCGGTCTTCCGTCGGCGGGACTATAACGACGGCATTTCGGGGCCGTTCCGCAGCAAATGTACTAAGTCGGCGGCGATCTTGTTCTAGGCGCGGACCAGCGGCTTGTATTTGATGCGCGTCGGCTGGTCGGCTTCCTTGCCGAGACGGCGTTTGCGGTCCGCCTCGTAGTCTTCGTAGTTGCCTTCGAACCATTCGACGTGGCTGTCGCCTTCGAACGCCATGATGTGGGTCGCGATGCGGTCGAGGAACCAGCGATCATGGCTGATGACCACGGCGCAGCCGGGGAAGGTCAAGAGCGCTTCTTCCAAGGCCCGCAGCGTATCGACGTCGAGGTCGTTGGTCGGCTCGTCGAGCAGGAGGACGTTGGCGCCCGACTTCAGCATCTTGGCGAGATGCACCCGATTGCGCTCGCCGCCGGAGAGTTGGCCGACGCGCTTCTGCTGGTCGGAGCCCTTGAAGTTGAACGCGCCGACATAGGCGCGGCTCGGCGCCTGGCGCTTGCCGAGTTCGATCACATCGAGGCCGTCGGAAATCTCCTCCCAGACGGTCTTCTCGGGGCTCAAGGCGTCGCGGTTCTGGTCGATATATCCCAGGCTGACGGTCTCGCCGATCTTGAGTTCGCCCGAGTCCGGCGTCTCCTGGCCGGTCAGCATGCGGAAGAGGGTCGTCTTGCCGGCGCCGTTCGGGCCGATCACCCCGACGATGCCGCCGGGCGGCAAGCGGAACGACAAGTCGTCGATCAGCATGCGGTCGCCGAAGCCCTTGGTCAGGTGCTCGGCCTCGATCACCGTGTCGCCGAGGCGCTCGCCGGCCGGAATGACGATCTGCGCGGTCTCCAGCGTCTCCTTGCCGGCCTCCGCGACGAGCGTGTCGTAGGCCTGAATACGGGCGCGGTTCTTCGCCTGGCGGGCGCGCGGGCTTTGCCGGACCCATTCCAGTTCCTGGGAAATGGTGCGCTGGCGCGCCTTCTCCTGTCGCTCTTCCTGGAGCAGGCGCTTCTGCTTTTGCTCCAGCCAGCCGGTGTAGTTGCCCTCGTAGGGAATGCCCTTGCCGCGATCGAGCTCCAGGATCCATCCCGCGACGTTGTCGAGGAAGTAGCGGTCATGGGTCACGGCCACGACGGTGCCGGGGAACTCCGCCAGGAACCGTTCGAGCCAGGCGACGCTCTCGGCGTCCAGGTGGTTGGTCGGCTCGTCCAGCAGCAGCATGTCCGGGTTGGACAGCAGCAGCCGGCAGAGCGCGACGCGCCGCCGCTCGCCGCCGGAGAGCTTGTCGACCGCCGCGTCGCCCGGCGGGCAGCGCAGCGCGTCCATCGCGATTTCGACCTTGCGCTCGATCGACCAGCCGTCGACGGCATCGATCTTTTCCTGCAGCGCGCCCTGTTCGGTGATCAGGTCGTTCATCTCGTCGTCCGAGAGTTCCTCGGCGAAGCGCATGGAGACTTCATTGAACCGGTCGATCAGCGCCTGAATTTCGCCCACGCCCTCCATGACGTTGCCCATGACGTCCTTGGACGCGTTGAGCTCCGGCTCCTGCGGCAGGTAGCCGATGCGCACGCCGTCCGCGGCCCAGGCCTCGCCCTGAAATTCCGTGTCCACGCCGGCCATGATGCGCAAAAGCGTCGACTTGCCCGCGCCATTGGCGCCCAGCACACCGATCTTCGCGCCCGGGAAGAAGGACAGCCAGATGTTCTCCAGCGTCTTCTTGCCGCCGGGATAGACCTTCGAAAGGCCTTTCATTACATAGATGTACTGGTAAGACGCCATGGCCGGGCGGTCCTTCGAGCATAACGGTGTCAGGGGTCGCGGAGAGTTCTAGCGTGCGGCCGCGTCGGCTGCAATCGGGAATGGGGCGGGTCGGAGCGTGCAGAAGCGGATCGCCATCGCCGTCCGGCGCCTTGTCGCAACGGGATTGCTCGCCATTCTGGCGGCGTGCGGCGGCGTCGGCGATACGGTCGAGTTCGCGTCGGCCGATCCGCCCTTCATCGACACGCTGGCGTCGGCGCCGGCCCGCACGGTCGAAGGCGGCTTCCTCGCGCCCGATGGCGCGCCGCCATGGCCGGCTGTGGTCATGCTGCATCAGTCGCTCGGGCAGGGGCGGCAGGACCGGGAGTATGCGGAGCGGCTGGCCGCCGCCGGCTATGCCGTGCTCGCCGTCGACAGCTTCGGCCCGCGCGGCGTCGAACGCACCATTGACGACCAGACGGCGGTCAGCGAGGCGGCGATGATCCGCGACGCCTACGGCGCGCTGGGCCGGCTCGCGTCTGACCCGCGCATCGACGCCCGGCGGGTCGCGGTGCTGGGCTTTTCGAAGGGCGGGATCGCCGCCTTCTACGCCGCGTTCCGCGAGATCGCCGCCGCGGCGGCGCCGGCCGGACGGCGCTTCGCGGCGCATGTCGCGTTCTACCCCTGGTGCGGCCTGGTTCTGAGCGAGCCGCGGACGACGGGCGCGCCGATCCTGGTGCTCGCCGGCGACGCCGACGATGTCGCGCCGCCAGCGCTCTGTCGGGAGCGGATCGCGGAGGCGCGCGCCGCCGATCCCGCGGCCGACATCGACCTCGTGCTCTATCCGGGGGCGCGGCATGCCTTCGACCACCCGATGCTCGCCTGGTTCGGGCGCCTGCGCGCGGGCGGTCAGATGCCGCGCGAATGCCTGATCGTCGAAGGACCGGACGGCCGGTTCGTCGAGCGGAAGACCGGCCGCGACGTCACCTCCGCCAGCATCGCCGAAGCGCTCGAGGGCTGCGCGGTCAAGGGCGGCACGGCCGGCGGCGATCCGGACGCCGCGGCCGATGCGATGGAACGCCTGCTGGCGTTCCTGAACCGGAACCTCGCAGGGTGATCGCGCGCCGCGCCATGATCGCCATTGCGTTTGCAATGCTCGCGGGTTGCGCCGCGCCGCCGCGCGGCGGGCTGCGGCCGGCGGACTATCTCAGCGCGCACGGCGCCATCCGGGCGCCTGCGCCGGAACGGTTTTCCTTCTGCATCGACCACGGCTGCGCTCGCGTCATTCCGGCGAAGCTTGAAGCGGCGCAATGGAAGGATGTCGTCAAGCCGCTCGACCTGCCGGCGCCCGACGCCAAGGCCGAGCGTCAGGCGGTCGCCGCGGCCGTCGGCCGGTTCGAACGCGTGGTGCGCGCCCGTCTCGGCGTCGGGCCGGACCGCGCCGGGACCTATCCGGGCGCATTCGACGCCGACCAGAACGACTGCGTCGACGAGACGTCGAATACGACGACCCTGTTGCTGATGCTGGCGGCCGATGGCCGGCTTCGCCTGCACGACGTGGGTCCGCCCGCCGCGCGCGGTTCGTTCCTGGACGCGGCGCACCCCCACCGGAGCGCCACGCTGGTCGAGCACGGGACCGGCGCGCGCTTCGTCGTCGACAGTTGGTTCCGCCCCTCCGGCGTCGCCGCCGACGTCGCGCCGCTGGAGCGATGGCAGGCCGGTTGGACGCCCGACGGCGGCGCGCGGAGTTGAACGAACCGGGTTAGCGCCGCTCGATCGCCGCGCGGATCAACTCCAGCCGATCATTGCCGAAGTACATGTCGTCGCCGTCGAGGAAGAAGGTCGGCGAGCCGAAGACGCCCCGGGCGATCGCCTCGTCGGTCACGTCGAACAGGCGCTGCTTGATCGCGTCGTCGTTGATCGCGGCGAGGAAGGCCTGCTCGTCCAGGCCCGCGGCGGCGGCGACCGGCCCCAGCAACTCCGGCTTGGAGATGTCCTTGTCGTCCCGCCAATAGGCCTCGAAGCAGCCGCGGGCATAAGCCGGCAGCTTGCCCTGGTCGAGCGCGTAGAAGCAGCCGCGCATGGCGCGCACGCTGTTCAGCGGAAAGACGCTCGGCGAGATCAGGGTCAGGCCTTCATAGCGCGCCCAGTCCGCCATGTCCTTCTTGTAGTAGGCGTCCTTCACGGGCACCGGATTGTCGCGCCGCTGGTAGACGGACGGGTTCACCTTGTTGAACACGCCGCCGACCAGGAAGGGCTTCCAGACGATCTCCGCGCCGACGTCCGCCGCAAAGGCCTCGATCCGGTGGAAGGCGAGGTAGGTCCAGGGGCTCGAAACGTCGAAGAAGAACTCAAGCTTGGCCATAGACCGTCGCCTTCCGGTGATGTCGTATCAGGGGATCAGGATCGCCGAGCCGGTCGTCTTGCGACCTTCCAGGTCGCGGTGCGCCTGCGCGGCTTCCTTCAAGGGGTAGGTCTGGTTGATCTCGATCTTGACGTCGCCCGAAGTCACCATCTTGAAGAGCGCCTTCGCCGACTTCTCCAGCTCCTCGCGGGTCGACGTGTAGGCCACGAGCGACGGCCGCGTCACGTAGAGCGAACCGCGGCTCGCCAGTTCGCCCAAGCCGAACTGCGGGA
>DAINCG010000353.1:0-5213 GCA_036732525.1 Pseudomonadota bacterium
GAACAGGCGGACGGAGACGGCCTCCGTCTGGTCCGAATAGTCGGCGCGGTCGACGCCCCCGCCCCCGTCGAAGGCGTCCGCGCCCGCGCCGCCGATCAGCAGGTCGTCCCCGTCGCCGCCGGCGAGCACGTCGTCGCCCGCCCCACCGTCGAGTTCGTCCGCCGCCGCGCCGCCGGTCAGGCGGTCGTCGCCGTCGGCGCCCGTCGCCTCGATCCGCTGGCTTGCGCTCGAAAGGTCAAGCACGTCGGCGTCGGCCGTTCCGGCGAAGGCGATCACGCCGGCGGGCGGGTCGGGCGTGATCGCGATTTCGACCCGGCCCGCCCCGGTTTCCCCCGAAGGATCCGATACGAAAACGTTCAGAAACGCGACGCCGGTCTGGCCGGCGGCCGGCTTGAAGCGCAAGCCGTCCACCGCGGCGGCGACGTCCGCGCTCGACCCGCTGAAGGAGACAAACAGATCGTCCACGCCGTCGCCCAGCGTGAAGGCCAGCCCCGTCGTCGCCGCGAGGGTGATCGCGCCGCCGGACAGCGTCACCGAAATGTCGTCACGGTCAGGGTCGAAGACGAAGGCCGAAAGGCCATCCAGCGCAACCGGAGCGGCTTCCGACGTTTCGAAGCCGGTCAGCGCCTCGACCCGCGGCGCATCGTTCTCCGGAAGGACCCTGACGAAGGCTATATGGCCGCCAAGGCGAATGCTCAGATCGGCAGAAAGGTCGCCGATAACGAGATCCGTGACGCCGTCGCCGTTGAGGTCGGGGAACGCCGCGGAATCCGTGTCGAAGAACGCCGACCCCAAGCTGCCCGCGGCGACGAAGACCGGCGCCCCCACGTCGCCGTCGTTCCGGAAGTATCGGACAGCGTCGCCGGGCCCGTTCGCCGACGCGAAGTCGAGATCGCCGTCCTCGTCGAGATCGACGAACGCCGCCGACGCCTCATCGCCGACATCGAACCCGTTGAGCGGGTTGGCCGCGCCGGCGCGCTGCACGAATGTCGGCGTCGTCGGTCCGCCGGTGTTTTCGAAATAGTCGAACGTCCCCCCGGCGCGGCCGAATACGAGATCGAGGTCGCCGTCGCCATCGATGTCGCCCAGGGCCGGCCTGAGATCGGCGCCGGCATGATTGACCGTGGCGAACAGGGAATAGGACGTGTCGACGTCTCCGCTGTCGGACAGGTATGCCCGGAAAATATTGTCGTCGCCGAGCACGAGATCGACGCGCCCATCGCCGTTCAGGTCGCCGAGCGCCGGTGCGGGACTGGCGCCCACAGGGACGTTTCCGAACGGGTGTGCGACCGAGTCGAAGGCGATGACGCCCGTCTCGGCATATTGCGACGCGTAGAGCTCGATCCGGGTCGCTCCGGCGTTGACGGGATTGTTGACGCCCAGCAGAAGGTCGACATCGCCATCGCCGTCGAAGTCCGCGAAGGCAGGATTAAGGTGGGCGAATGCGCCAAAATCGATGAACGTCACCTCTTGGAACGACTGCGGCCCCGCCGTCGCGCCCACATCGTCCGTCAGACGGAATTGCAGGTCGTGCGCCGGCGCAGGATCGTCGAGCGACGTCTGATACGCGATCCGCTCGATTGTCCGCTCGACCGCGGCGGTCGAAGCATTGGCGTTGAATGTCACGACGAACGGCGCGCCGACGCCGCCGGCGACCGTGCCGATCGCGACGCCGAAATAGGTCACCGTCACGCCGTCGAAACCGATCCGGCCGCCCGCCTCGCTCTCGTCGCGGATGGTGATCGTCTCGTCAGGCCGCAGCCCGCGAACCTCCAGCGTGCCGCCGTCGAAATTCCCTTCCGGATCGACCAGCGTCACCGTTGGATCGAAGGTAAACGGGGCCGCATTGACCACATTCTCCTCGAAGGTATAGCGGGCCGCAAAATTGGTCAGGTTCGGGCGCACGTTCTCCGCCGCGATCGCGACATCGATGCCCGCCGTCACGGCGCCCTCATCGTCGGCGACGCTGATGTCGATCCGTCCGGTCACATCGCCCGGCAGGTTGTCCGGCAGATAGGTCAGGCCGTCGAGCGCCGCGTCGATGGCGGCGGCAGAGCCGGTCGCGGTCAGCGTCCGATCGGCCGCGCCGTCGCCGATGCTGAAGGTCAGGCCGGAGACCGAGGCCAGGGTCACGACGCCAAGCGCGCTGGAAATCGTGAGCTCATGGGTCTGGCCGTCCGGATCCGCGACGTCGATGCCGTCGATGACGATCGCCAAGGTCTCCGTCGCAGACGCCGTCGCCGGCGCCGTCAGCGTCGTCGGCCGGTTGAACGCCTCGAAGGCGCCGAGGTCGGAGAGGTTCGCGCCGTTGTTCGTGACCGTCGGGTGATCGACCCGGCCTTTCCCGCGCGCGTCCGTCGCCGGCGCCGCCGCATCGTCGCCCGCGTCGATGGCGGCGTTCGTGGCGTCGTAGCGAAGTGCGGCCGTCTGGACCGGCCCGCCGTTGTCGGCGAGCGCGCCGCCTTCGAGGAGCGAGACTGAGGCCGGGGTCGTCTCTGCGAAGATGTCGCTCGCGACGCCGGCCGTCATCGAGGTCGCCGCGTTGAACGTCCCGGGACCGCCCAGATTGTTCTCAACGCCATAGACGTTGTTGGCGACGACCAGGCTGTTGACGAGATTGACCGTGGCGCCCGCCGCTGCGTAGACGCCGGCGCCATCGATTTCGGCGTAGTTGCTCGTGATGGTGACGTTGGCGAGGTCGCCCGTCCCGCCCGCCGCAAAGACGCCGCCGCCGCGCGAGCCGGCGTTGAAGCCGTAGATGGTGACGTTGGTCAGCGTCGCGTCGCCGGTGGAGTAGAGCCCGCCGCCGCCGTTCGCGCTGCCGCTGTCGATCGTCGAATCCGTCAGCGTCAGCGTCCCTGCGTTCGCGAGGGCCGCGCCGAAGCTGCCGACGCTGTCACGGATCTCAATGCGATCGGCGGTCAGTTCCGCGCCCGCGTCGATGCGGATCGCGCCGCCTTCGCCATCGACGCCGGCGCCGACCCGCCGCCCGTCGACGAGCGTCAGGCCCTCCAGCGTCGCCGCGCCGGCCGTCACCCGAAGGGCGCGCGACGCCTGGTCGGCATCGACGATCACGTCCGCCCGCCCGTCGCCGTCCACGTCGCCGTCGATCGTGATGTCGGACGACAAGACCAGTTCGCCCTGGGTCAGCACGACCGTGCCGCCCGTCTGGAACGCAATGTCATCGGCCGCCCCGTCAGCGTTCGCCAGCAGCACCGCCTCCCGCAGGCTCAGGCCGCCGCCGTCCGCCGTCTCGGCCGCCAAGTCGCCCGAGACCGTCGCGTCCAGCCCGCTGTCGCTCGTCGTCGTCACCAGGAAATCGGTCATGTTCCGCTCCGTCCACGCAGGGTCTTGCGTGCGGAACAAAGTTGCGCGCGGCCCCGATCTGCGGAAGAGTCGCGGCGGCTAACATCTCGTTGCGTCCGACGTAACGTTGCTGGTCAGCCGCCCTCTCCGCCCCGACCCGCGACCGGACTTGAAGCCCATGGAACTCCGCCAGATCGAATATTTCCTGACCGCCTGCGGCACGTTGAACTTCACCCGCGCGGCCGAGCAGTGCGGCGTCGCGGTGCCGACGCTGACCCGGTCTATCAAGGCGCTGGAGGACGAGCTTGGCGGCCAGCTCTTCCGGCGCGAGCGGCACCTGACGCACCTGACCGACCTCGGCCGGCTGATGCACCAGCATCTTTCCGACGTTCAGGCCGCGACGCAGCGCGCGCTGACCGACGCCGAGCGTCACGCCGCCGCCGACACCTCGCTCCGCCTCGGCGTCACCTCCACGCTGGACGCCAAGCACCTCGTCGGGTTTCTCAGGAAGCTCCGCGAGCTGGCGCCGGACCTGAAGCTGCACATCTGGGACGCCAATTGCGAGGAGTTGGAAGTCGCGCTCGAAGGCACGGAGATCGATGTCGCGCTCTCCACCCGCCCCGATTTTCCGGAAAGTTGCGCGCCCTGCCGCTCTACGAGGAGCGCTACATGGTGGCGTTCCCGCCGGGCCACCGCTTCGGGCGAATGAACGCCGTGCCGCTGCGCGAGATCGACGGCGAGCCCTATGTGAAGCGCCTGCACTGCGAGTTCCCGTCGAACTTCGCCAAGGCCGGCATCGCCCCGCCCTACAAGGGCGTCGACATGAAGTTCATGAGCGAGCGGGAGGACTGGGTGCAGGCGATGGTCGCCGCCGGTCTCGGCATGACGTTGATGCCGGAGTTTCTGCCGATCATCGACGGCATCGAGACCCGGCCGATCATCGAACCCGAAGTCAGCCGGACGATCAGCCTGGTCACCGTCGCCGGCCGCCGCCACGGGCCCGGCGTCGCCAAGGCGATGGAAGCCGCCCGCGCGCTCGGCTGGAACGCCTGGGAGGCGGCATAGCCGCCGGACGTCGCGCGTCCTAAGCTTCCCGCGAACAACTAGCGGAGGAAGCGCCGATGGATCCAAGCGCGCTCAGGGACGTCGCCATCGTCGGCGTCGCGGAATCCGACATCGGACGGGTGCCGGACAAGAGCAAGTTCCAGCTCTCCGCGGAGGCGAGCAAGGCGGCGCTCGACGACGCGGGGCTGACCAAGCACGACGTGGACGGCGTGCTGACGACCATCATCACGGAGGGCGGCCAGTTTTCCTCCATGCTGATGGCGGAATATATGGGCATCCTGCCGCGCTACACGGACAGCACTTCGATCGGCGGCTCCTCCTTCGTGGCATATGTCGAGCACGCGGCGATGGCGATCGCGACGGGGCTCTGCGACGTGGCGCTGATCTGCCACGGCTCCACCAACATCTCCGACCGGGGCGGGCGCGCGGGGCCGGTCTCCGGCTCGGCAAGCGTGTTCGGGCCGGCGCAATTCGAGGAGCCCTACGGCGTCTCGACCGTCGGCAGCTACGCGCTCGCCGCCCAGCGCCACATGCACGAATTCGGCACGACGTCGGAGCAGTTGGCGGAGATCCCCGTCGCGACCCGGAAATGGGCGTCGATGAACCCCCGGGCCCGGATGCGCGACCCGATCACGATCGAGGACGTGCTGAACTCCCGCATGATCGCCTCCCCGCTCCACCTGCTCGACTGCTGCCTTGTGACGGACGCGGGCGGCGCGGTCGTGCTGACTTCGATGGACCGGGCGAAGGACCTGAAGAAGAAGCCGATCGCCGTCTTGGGGACGGGCGAGGCGCACACCCACCGCATGATCAGCCAGATGCCGGACCTGACCGAGACGGCG